>JACCZJ010000391.1 GCA_013696065.1 Nocardioidaceae bacterium | reverse complement strand
GTATGACGAGGAGCGTGAGCGCCTGCAGGTGCTTCGCGACCAGGCCGCCGACGACAGCGACCCTGCCACCTAGCCGGGCCGGCTCAGCCTGCCGCTCCTGACGAGATCGGGGCCTCAGGGTCGCAGTCAGTCAAGAACTGGCGGCAGCGCTCAGCCTCCTCAGTGTCGCCGATGCGCTCGGAGGCATCAGCCAGCGCGGCCAGGCAACGCAGGAACCCCTGATTTGGCTCGTGCGACCACGGCACCGGGCCGAAGCCCTTCCAGCCGCCACGGCGCAGGGCGTCGAGCCCGCGGTGGTAGCCGACTCGCGCGAACGCATAGCCGGCCAGGTCTTCGCCCGCTCCTAATGCCGACTCGGCAACGGCTGCCCAGGCGAGTGATGACGCTGGGTTGTCGCGCGCGACCTCTTGTGGGTCCGCACCCGCAGCTAGCGTGGCAGCTGCGGGGTCAGCAGGGAGCAAGGTGGGCGGCGGACCGCCAAGCAGGTTGTCGATGTCCATGAGGGCCATTGTGCACACAAGGAGCACGGCCTCAGAATCGTCCCCCGATCGCTTCTGAAGCCGCCTCCGTCGAGCCATTGTGCACTGAGTGTGAAGGGTCCACTACGCTTTCTTTGCAAAGTTTCGATAACAACTATCTTGGCTCGCGCTTCGCTCGTCAATCGGCCCGGCCATCTCCACGCTGACAACGCGGATCAGTCGTCAGCCGCCTGTGATGCCGTGGGCAGCGCCATCCTGAACGCTTGGGGCTGAACGGTCCAGGTGCGATCACGCAGGGGGCCGATGAGCTCGCCATCGGTGTTGCAGTAGAACGGCTCACCACTCACCTCCACCTGGCGAGCGCGGGCCGTGACCACGTCGCCGCGTTCGTCGTGAGTACCTCTCTTGAGATGGACGCCATATAAGAAGCGGTCCCTCGGCGCCACGGCAAACGACACGATTACGTTGGCGAACCCGTCTGTGGGGTTCGCATCGGGAGTCAAGCGAGTTCCGCCACCGATGCGCGACCCGTTGCCGACCCCGACCTGCAACACCCGGCGACTCCCGTCAGTGAGGACCTCACCGTCGGCCACCACCTTGAGGTGGTAGCCAGTCGTCTTGAATCCGGCGACGACGGCCCCGACGGCATACCCAACCTTGCCGAGATTGACCTTGTTCAGCGCGGCCTTCCAGGCCCGTGCCTCGATGCCAGCGTCGGCGCCTACCCCGATGTGGGCAGCATTTACCACCACGTTGCCGGAGTCGTCGACGAGGATGTCGACCCAGCAGTCGCGGCCAGCGGTGATCACGTCTGCAGCCTCGAGATGATCAAGGGGAATGTGCGCGCCGCGCGCGAAATCGTTGCCCGTGCCGAGCGGGATGAGGCCGACTCGGGTGTCATGCAAGATTCCCTGGCTGTGTAGCGACGCCACCGCCATGTGGAGGCTGCCGTCACCCCCGGCCACGACCAGGTCGCGGTCGCCGAGCGCGGCCAGGGTGGTGTCCAGCTCCCCCCGGTCGCACGTTGCCACCACCTCGACGCTCAAGCTCTCGCCCAGCCGATCAGCGGCCGATTGCACGATTTCCTCGTCGTGGGTGCCCGATCCCACGTTGGTGATGAGCACGATGTTCTTCATGATCAAGACTGTAGGGCGACTGAGCCGACGGGTACTCACTTCGGCCAAGTCGGTTAGCATTCGACGCCACGGGTCCCTTGCCCGGTAGCCAAGATCTTTACCGGGTCCTGTCCTACTGACATGCGTGTGACCGGGACAGAGAGGGGTGCGGCACATGCCTGCGATCGTGATTGTCGGGGCCCAGTGGGGTGACGAAGGCAAGGGCAAGGCAACGGACCTGCTCGGCAGCCGCGTGGATTATGTGGTCAAGTTCAATGGCGGCAACAACGCGGGGCACACGGTCGTGATCGGCGACGAGAAGTACGCCCTCCACCTTTTGCCCAGTGGCATCTTGACGCCCGGCTGCACACCCGTGATCGGTAACGGGGTTGTCATCGACCTCGGCGTGCTTTTCGAGGAGCTTGACGGGCTCGAGCAACGCGGTATCGACACCTCCAAGCTGCTGGTCAGCGCCAATGCCCACGTCATCGCCGACTACAACCGCACCCTTGACAAGGTTACTGAACGCTTCCTGGGTTCGCGCCGGATCGGCACGACCGGTCGCGGCATCGGGCCCACGTATGCCGACAAGATCAACCGGATCGGCATCCGCGTGCAAGACGTCTTCGACGAGAAGATCCTGCGCCAAAAGCTCGAGGGTGCGCTGGATCTCAAGAACCAGATCCTGGCCAAGATCTACAACCGGCGCGCCGTCTCGGTTGACGAGATCCTCGAGGAGTTGCTGTCTCAGAGCGAACGACTGCGCCCCCTGGTTGCTGACACCGCCCTCGTGCTGCACGAGGCGTTGGGCCGGGGTGAGACCGTCCTGCTCGAAGCCGGACAAGCCACGCTGCTCGACGTCGACCACGGCACCTACCCGTTTGTGACGTCATCGTCGGCTACCTCTGGCGGCGCTTGTACCGGCACTGGCATCCCCCCGACTCAGATCGAGCGGGTCATCTCCATCGTCAAGGCCTACACGACTCGGGTCGGCGAGGGTCCGTTCCCGACCGAGCTACTCGATGATCATGGCGAGTTCCTGCGCAAGGTGGGGATGGAGTATGGCACCACGACCGGCCGTCCACGACGCTGCGGCTGGTTCGACACGGTGATCGCTCGGTATGCCGCCCGGGTCAACGGCGTCACCGACTTCGTGCTGACGAAACTCGACGTGCTGACCGGCCTCGACAAGGTGCCAGTCTGTGTGGCGTACGACGTCGGTGGCGTCCGCTATGACGAGATGCCCGTCAACCAGACCGACTTCCACCACGCCACCCCGATCTATGAGGAGCTGCCGGGTTGGTGGGAAGACATCTCTGGCGCCCGGACCCTCGAGGACCTGCCGGCCAACGCTCGGGCATACGTCAACGCGGTGGAGGACATGGCTGGGGCTCGCATCTCAGCCATCGGGGTCGGTCCTGGCCGCCACGAGACGGTCGTCATACGCGATCTGCTGTAGAAGGACATGGATTGGCAGGTGGCCACGCCACATTGGTGCGCGTGCACGAAAGTGCGACCGGATTGGCGATGGCGGGCGGCAGATCGTTCGTGTGCGCGATAGTGCGACGAGATTGGCCAAATAGGAAATCCACGGCGCCAGTGACAGGGTGAACAGTCTGGCACTCGAGT
>JACCZJ010000380.1 GCA_013696065.1 Nocardioidaceae bacterium | reverse complement strand
GGTCCGTGGTGGGATCGGCGGAGGTGGGATCGGCAGAGGTGGGCGGTTTTTCGGAGCTGGGCGGCTCTCTCGAGGTGGGGGGGTCTTCGGACTTGGGGGAGTTATCGGAAGCGCCCGAGTCCGCAGTGCTCGGACCCTTACCGGATCGGTCATCTTTGGACTTCGGCCCAGCCGCACTCGGCGGGTTGGACGGCGTAAGGCCGGCTCCGTCTTCTGTGCCAAAGCCCAGCGTGTCCCACAGCAGCGCGCCTGCCCCCACGACTACGAGCAGTGCCAGCGCCGCGATCGCCAGGCGGCTGAAGGGGCTGCGGCTGCGAGGCGGCGGCAGTTGGTGGCTGACGTGTGCGAGAGGCTGGCCGCTGGAGAGCAACGGCAGCGGGACCGACCTCTCGTATGCCGGCTCGACCGGAGCTTGGATGACGCTGGTCTGATCACGTGGCTCGTGGGTGGCAGGGGGGCTGGCCGCGACCGTGGGCGCGTCCGAGGAGCTTGTCGCCTTCGTCTCCTGCTCGGCCCTACGCAGCGCGGCTAGCGACTGCGCCATCGTGAGGCGTTGTCTCGTGTCGGTATTGAGCATGCCGGCGAGTACGGCGGTCAGTGGTCCGGCGTGAGTCGGAGCGGGCAGGGGCTCTTGAGTGATGGCGGTGAGCATGGCCAACGGGTTGGACTGGTACTCATACGGCGGCCCCCCCTCCGTGGCCGCATAAAGGGTGATCCCGAGGGCCCAGACGTCGGAGGAATACGTCGGCTCCTCGCCACGAGCGAGCTCGGGGGAGAAGAAGGCTGGTGTGCCCGTCACCAAGCCGGTTTGGGTCAGGTGGGCGTCTTGATGTCCGCGCGCGATCCCGAAATCGCTGATCATCGCCACGTCCTCGTCACCAACCAGGATGTTCCCGGGCTTGATGTCGCGGTGGACGATCCCGCGCGAGTGGGCCGTGCTCAGGGCTGCCGCGACCTGCGCACCGATGTGTGCGACGCGATCCGGGGGCAGTCGCCCTGCGGACGCGAGTAGCTGCGACAGGGTCTGGGACGGGACATACTCCATGACCAGCCATGTCCGGCCGGCGTGCTCGACGACGTCATAGATCGACACGGCGTTCTTGTGGTTGAGGGCGGCCGTTAAGCGGGCTTCGCGCATGGCGCGCGCGGTGTCGCTAGGAGACTCCCCGGGCAGGGAGCCAATCTCCTTGATTGCGACCTCGCGATGCAACGTCTCGTCGGTGCACAGCCACACCGTCCCCATGCCGCCCCGGCCGATGGGGCGCACGACGCGGTAGCGACCTGCGATGGAGTCGGGCTGCTGCATCTGGAGGCTCTACCCACTTTCGAGTGCATTCTAACTGTTTGGGCGGTTGGCCAAGCGCGCGGATGGACACGGGCACGCGACCGCGCAGCTGCTCACCGACCTCTCGGCCGGCATCGCCCTGGGCCACGATACTGACGTTGCTCAGACCCTATCCGAGGGGTGCTTCGTTCTCGACTCTCTTCCGTGTCAGCCCCGACGTGGCTCCGGAATCCTGATTTTCCAGAAAGCTCGAAGGAATGCGCATCTCAGGCGTTAGGTATTCGTAAGGTTTTTTTCGGCAAAGCCGTGATTGACTACAGCAGAATCCCTTCGACAGTCCACGCCGATACGACGGCACACACACGTGGCGCAAAGAGAGGCAGCGGCAGCGGCCGCGTCGTCACCATACCGACAGTTCTGTCGAGCCAAAAAGACGTAAAGCATAGACACGTCAACAACAAGAAGGAGCAGTGAAAATGGAATTTCGGGTAAATAAAATCGGTGTGGCGGGGCTATCGGTGGTGGCGTTATTGGGCACCGGGACGGCCCAAGTTCAGGCCTCCAGCACACAAGTCCAGGGGTCTGGTTCGCGTGCGGAATCCAGTGCGCAAACTCCTGGGTCCGGTGCGGTCGATCGCACTTCGGCTCAACTCGGCGCGCGCAAAGGCGCCGCATTTGCGATGACCAACCGCAGCACCCGCAATGAGATCATCACCTACAGGCGGGCCGCGGACGGCGCTTTGACTCGG
>JACCZJ010000392.1 GCA_013696065.1 Nocardioidaceae bacterium | reverse complement strand
GCCAGCGTGTGTGGGCTGGTCGGCGTCAAGCCGAGTCGGGGCCGGGTCAGCGCCGCGCCCCTGTACGGCGACGTCAGCGGCTTGTCCACGTCTGGACCGCTGGCCACCACGGTGCGCGACGCCGCGGCACTTCTCGACGCCATGGCCGGACCGGCGGTCGGCGACCCCGCGTGGGCAACCCCACTGCCGGTGGGAGAGAGCTACCTCGACTGGTGCGACCGCACGCCAGGACGCCTTCGGGTCGCACGCTTCGTGGCACCGCCCATCGGTGACGGGCAGGTGGATCCCGAGGTGCTCGAGGGGTACGAGCGCGCGAGCCGGTTGCTCGCAGACCTTGGCCATGAGATCGAGGACTTCGAGCTACCGCTTCCGGCGGAGACGCTGCCGGTGTTCGAGGTCGTCTGGTCGGTCGGCACGGCCTCGTGGCCCGTCGACCCGGAGCACGAGCACGAGCTGCGACCGTTGAGCCGCTGGCTGCGCGAGCGCGGACGCGCCACCACCGCGGTGAGGTACGTCGAAGCCCTCGTGGGCATGCGTCAGGCAGCTGCGGTCGTGCTGGGTGCGCTTGCGCCGTACGACGCCGTGCTGACGCCGACTCTTGCGCAGCCTCCGGTGCTCGTCGGAAGCCTGCGCAACGACGCAGACCCAGCTGCGGACTTCGAGGCGCAGAAGCGGTTCACCCCCTTCACCGCCCTCTGGAACGTCACCGGCATGCCTGCGGTGTCGTTGCCGCTGCACTGGACCAGGACGGGACTGCCGGTGGGGATCATGCTGGGCGCTGCCCCCGGCCGGGACCACCGGTTGCTGGCCCTTGCCGCGCAGATCGAGCAGGCTTGCGCAGTCGACGGTCGGTGGCCCCACCCGGCGACGCCGTTCACCGCCCCGCGTGCATGAGCCGGATCGACACGACCGCGAACGCGTTTGACCGAGCCGAATCAGGGCGGCATCTTTTAATGGGTCTGTATCTCTAGCCAGGTCTCATCGCAGTCAATCACGGGGAGCGCTGGTCGCGCGGCCTCACGGAGCCGCCAAATAGTTGCGCCGCAAAGTTCTCCGACGTCGACGTAGCGGGTGTCCAGCAGGGTCTGCAGGCGCCCTCCTTGATCGATGTTCCAAAAGTTGACTGGAATCCACTCGACGACCCAGGTGGGAGCCTCCGAACTCACCAACACCGCCCGCATCTCAGCCAGTTGGGGATCGAGGGTGCGGGCAGGGAGGCTCCACAGGTATCGATAGGGAGCCCTCAGCCCCGAGGCCTCGACGATGTCGGCGCGCCCATACAGAGGCAAAATGGTGTCATCAGGTTGGGCGACTTCTCGGATGGCCAGCCCCGCGTGATAGGCCGTTGGACCGGCATCGCCGATGGTCCTCGAGATCGTGTAAGACACCAGCCAGTAAGTGATGAGGAGCGAGGTCACGACGACGATCACGCGCATAAGCCGACCTTGGCATCCCTCGGCGCCCGCGATGAGGGCTACTGAGAGAGCCGCCGCTGGAATCACCGGGATGAGGTATGACGTCCAGTAGTTGCCACCCAGGACCACACCGATGATGTCGACCAACCACATCACCAGCACAGCCAATGTCACCGATCGATGGTGCAACGCTGCTCGACGCAAGGAGACGAGGAACATCGCAAGAATGGCGACCAGCCCCGTCTCGATGAACAGCCAACTGAGCTCGCCTGCCCTTGCCAGGGGAGCTTCCATGCTCGCCTGAGTGATCACCCCGAACGCGTCAGATCTGAAGGCGTAATTCATCTCCCATAACGTCGACAGGTGTACGCCGTTTCGCGCGGCCCAATAGCCCACGGCGACGATGGGCAGTGCGGCCCCGGCGAGGGCTGAACCGGCAAGACCTAGAGCCTCAGGTCGAGACAATCGTCGTGACCAGCGTGAACTCGCCAACACCACCGCGCCGAAGACCAGCCCACCCACGAGGTTCTGCTTCATACCCAGGGCGAGAACCGCAGTCGTTCCGGCGCCGCAGGCCAAGGCCAGGCCTCGCCACGTGTGTGGGCGTTGCAGCGACTCCAGGCTCAGCCAGCAACTCACCATGACGAAGGGGATGGCGAGCATCTCGCCCTTGCCTGCCCAAGCAGACAGCTCTGGGTTGCTCACCAGAGCAACCGTGGCAACCGTCGCCCAGCGGGCTGCGGACTGGCCACCGATGAGGCGACTGGTTCGATGTGCCGCCACAACCAGCACGGCAGCGAGGGCAGCGCTGAAAACCCTGGGCATGTATGAGCCCCCGAGCATGTCGGCAGCTTTGTATAACCCGATGAGGGTCGGTGGCCGGTCGACCCAGTAGAAGCCGAAAGGGTTGAGCGGCTCCGGGGTCCAGTTCCGAGCCACAAGCAGGAATCCAGCCTCGTCCGGAGTCAGTGGCCACAGGAAGCCGGGGAATCGCAACACGAGGCATACGGCCACGGCCAGGAGCAGGAACCGGATGTCCGACCGGCGCTCCTGGGCCGTGGGCTCCGAGGCTGCGGGGGCTGCCGCGCGTGTACTACCGCTGGTGCGGGCATCGCCCCCCACGGGAGAGTCACTCATCATCGAGCCATCAGCCCGCGCCCGGGCCTGCGGCTCTCGCCGTCTCTACGCATGGTCATCCTCAGCGGAGGCTCGGCTCCGAGGACCTCCTGCTCGCCGGGCTCGCAATCGCCCCGCGGGCTTGCGATGAAGCTGATAAACCCTTCGTCGACTCGCTGGCCTCGACCTGAACTGTGCCCCGAGCGAGGTCACTCCGCACACAGTACCGGCAGACCGGACAGGCTCGAGATCGACTCCACTTTGGAGGCGCCCTCAGTTTCCTCTCATCTGTCTGCGGAATGCTCCGTGCTATGCGAGTGCTCCTTGTCGAGGACGACGTGCGCATGGCCGCCGCCATGCGTCGGGCGTTGCGCGGCGCGGGTGTCGTTGCAGAGATCGCTAGCACGAGCGGTGATGCCCTGTGGATGGTGCGGGCGGCGAGCCATGACGCCATGGTGCTTGACGTGATGCTCCCCGACACTGACGGGTTCGAGACGTGCCGGCTGCTGCGGGCCAACGGCGTTTGGGTGCCGGTCATCATGGTGACGGCACGCGGCGCAGTTGAGGATCGAGTACGCGGGCTCGATGCAGGTGCCGACGATTACCTGACCAAACCGTTCTCGCTCGCCGAACTGCTTGCTCGGCTGCGGGCGCTGGGGCGACGCGTCCCTGTCGAGCGGGCGCCGGTGGTCCAGGTCGGGTCGCTGCGGCTCGATCCAGCCGCGCGCCTAGGGGCGTCCGATGTCGACAGGGATGCATCCATCCCGTGGCGCCCTGGTGCCGGCTAGGACGCGGTCGCACTCTGCGTCCGCCCTGTTGAGACCGGTCGATAGGGTGGCCCACGTGACCATGCCCGCAACACTGAACGATGTGGTGGCAGGCATCGAGACCGCGTATCCGCCTCGTTGGGCCGACGAGGGCGACGACGCAATCGGACTCATCGTAGGAGAGCCAGAGTCGTCCGTGAAGCGCATCCTCTTCGCGGTCGACCCGGTCTCGGCCGTGGTCGAGGAAGCGGTCGCCTACGACGCTGATCTGCTGGTCGCGCATCACCCGCTGCTCTTCCGGGCCGTTACGTCTGTGGCCGCTGACCGGCCCAAAGGTCGGGTGATCCACGAGCTGATCCGGCACGGCATCGGTCTGTATGTGGCCCACACCAACGCCGACTCGCCCTCCCGGGGGGTGTCTGAGTCCCTGGCCTTCGCGCTCGGGTTGGACAGGCTGCGCCCCCTGGTGGCGCACCCGGCGGATCCGCTCGAAAAGGTCGTCACCTTCGTGCCCCGCGACGATGCACAACGAGTCATCGACGCGCTGTCCGATGCTGGAGCGGGGTCGATCGGGGACTACGACCGCTGCGCCTACCTCAGCGACGGGCGGGGAACTTTTAAACCAAACGATCGCGCACAGCCGGCCATCGGTCGGCCCGGAGAGGTCCAGATCGTCGACGAGACCCGAGTCGAGATGGTGTTGCCTCGCGCCCATCGGGAGGCCGTGCTGCAAGCGTTGCGCTCGGCCCACCCTTACGAAGAACCCGCCTTCGACCTCCTGGACCTGGCCGCGTGGGATGGGGAGCGCGGAGCTGGCCGGGCCGGGGAGCTGGCTGAAGCTGTGACGTTGCGCGACTTCGCCCATCGGGTGGCCGACACCCTGCCCTCCACTCCTGCCGGGGCGAAGGTGTCTGGCGATCTGGACCGGATGGTCCGACGGGTAGCGGTCGTCGCGGGCGCAGGTGACTTTTTGTTGGACGAAGCCCGGCACAGTGGCGCCGACGTCTACGTCACTTCCGACCTCCGCCACCATCCCGCCTCGGAGTTTCGCGAGTATGACGGTGCGCCGGCGCTGATCGACGTACCCCATTGGGCCGCTGAGTGGACGTGGCTGCCGGTCGCCCAGCAGACCCTGAGCGAGTCTTGGCTAGCCCAGGGCTGGACCATCACGTCAGAGTTGTCGCGCACGTGCACAGATCCGTGGAACTATCGTGCCGCCTGTTGCGCCCGCTAAGGCCATGCTGACGACGAGGAGTCTGTCCTGAAAGCCGATCCGTTCGCGCAACTGAGGTTGCTCGACCTGCAGACTGCCGACTCGACTCTCGACCAGTTGGTGCATCGGCTCAACTCGTTGCCCGAACAGACTGCGCTGGCTCAGTTGGCGAGGCGTCGTACCGATGTTGCTGAGGCGGAGGGGCGAACTCGCACCGAGGTGGAGGATTTCGCGCGCGAACAGCGCAAGGCCGATGCTGACGTCGAGCAAGTCAAGTCACGCAGGGCACGAGACAAACAGCGCATCGACCAGGGGACGATCAGTGACGCCAAGCAGTTGACCGCTCTCCAGCATGAGGTGCAGTCCCTCGACAAGCGCATCAGCGACCTCGAGGACTCCGAGCTCGAGGTGATGGAGCGGCTCGAGGATGGGCAGGCGAGATTGGCCAGACTAGGGACCGAGCTTGCAGAGATCGAGTCCGAGGCGGCTGACTTGATGCGCGCGCGTGATGCCGCCGTATCGGCGATCGCCGAGAAGCAGGCCGTGACGGCAGCCGAACGAGAGACGTTGGCTGCGGCCATCCCTGAGGCGTTGCTTGCCCTGTACGAGAAGCTGCGTGCGCACCTCGGTGGGGTCGGCGTCGGCGCGGTGCACCATGGACGATGTGGCGGTTGCCATCTCGACATCGGGGCGTCTGTCCTCGCGGAGATGGCGGCGACACCGAGCGACGAGGTGTTGCGATGCGAGGAGTGCAGCCGGCTCCTGGTGCGCACCCACGAGTCAGGTCTCTGATCCCCGTTGGCGGCTTCCTCGACGTACCCGACGCCCTCGCATCGCAGTGTCATCATCGAGGCTGATGGTGGTTCGCGTGGCAACCCCGGACCGGCAGGCTTTGGCGCCCTGATCCGAGACGCCGACACAGGCGAGGTCATCGCCGAAGCGGCTGAATCCATCGGTCGAGCGACCAACAACGTGGCGGAGTACCGCGGGCTGATCGCCGGGCTCGAGTTGTATGTCGAGCACACCCCTGACGCGCTGCTCGAGGTCCGCATGGACTCCAAGCTCGTCATCGAACAGATGGCTGGCCGGTGGAAGGTCAAGCACCCGGACATGAGACCACTGGCGGTCGCGGCTCAACGTCTGTCGCCCTTCGGCACGGTGTGGACGTGGGTGCCGCGCGAACGCAACGGTGCTGCTGACCACTTGGCCAACCTGGCGATGGACGCAGCAGCGCGCGGTGAGGTGTATGACGCTCGGGACGCCTCATCCGCAACCACTCCGGCCGATGTAGGCGATCCGAGATCGGCAGCCTCATCCCCGGAGTCTGGCCAACCCGTACAGGCGGCGCCTGGCGAGGCCGAGTCGTCGGCGCCTCAGCCCGAGTCATCCAGCCCGCGGCGGCGGTCGCTACGGTCGGGGCACAACGAGCCGGGGGACCCGACCCCGGATGCGATGGAGCCAGGCGAGCCGGATGTGTCGGGCGACCCAGGCAGTGCGGCGACGGCCGTGCCAGGTCGCCCAGCCAACCCCATGGTCGGCTGGGACGGCACGCTAGGAGAGCCGACCACGATCGTTTTCCTGCGGCACGGCGAGACCCGCCACACTTCGGCCAAGCGGTTTTCGGGGCCTGGTGGCGATGATCCGGGACTCATCGACGTGGGCTGGGAACAGGCTCGACGGGCGGCAGACACGTTGGCGGTCGACGGCGGCTTCGAGGCGATCGTCTCGTCTCCGATGCGCAGGACTCGAGAGACCGCCAAGGCCGTCTCCGAGACGCTGGGTTTGCCTGTGCAGTTGGCAGAGGGTTTCCGCGAGTGTGCCTTTGGCGAATGGGATGGCTACACCTATTCGGAGGTGAAGCAGCGCTCGCCCGACGAGCTGCTGTCATGGCTGCATTCGATGGCGGTCGCGCCGCCAGGAGGCGAATCCATCGTCGAGGTGCAGCAGCGGGTCGAGGAGACGCTGCTCGAAACCCTGTCGACATACGCGGGGAAAAAGATCGTGGTGGTCAGCCACGTCAACCCCATCAAGCTGGCGGTGCGCTATTGCCTGGACGCACCGCTTGATTCACTGCATCGAATGCTGCTCGCGCCAGCTTCGCTGACCACGCTGTCGTTCTATGAGTCAGGCGCCTCGGTTCTACGCCAGTTCTCCGCCCTCCCTTAGCCCCGCCTGAGGCTCGGTCTGCCCGCGCCCCGGCAGGCAATGCTCGGTTGGTCTGCCGGCCCCCGCAGAGAGCCGAGATTCGCCCTGCTTCGTCGGTGTGTCAGCCACACTTTGGCGGCTCGGCAGTGGGCAGGTGGCCTGGTCGTTAGGGTGGGTGCGCCACAGTCGGCGATGAGGAGGCGATGTCGTGCCCAGACGTACTGTCACCGTGCACAGCCACGGCGCGGATCAGTTCACAGCGGGTATGGCGGCCATTGCCACCGAGTTGGACATCGAGGCCGAGTTCCCCGCCGACGTCCTCGCCGCGGCCGATCGCGCAGCCACCAGCCCCAAGCTGCCAGAGCTCGACCGAACGGACATCGAACTCGTCACGATTGACCCGCCCGGCGCGAAGGATCTGGATCAGGCGCTGCACATAGAGCGCAGCAGCGGCGGCGGATTCCAGGTCCATTACGCCATCGCCGACGTGGCGGCCTTCGTCGAGCCGGGTGGACCGATCGACATCGAGGCGCACCGGCGGGGCCAGACTCTCTATGCGCCTGACCGCCGCATCCCACTCCACCCGCCGGTCCTGTCCGAGGACGCCGCGAGCCTGCTGCCCGACCAGACACGACCGGCGTTGCTCTGGACGATCGACCTCGACGAGCTTGGCGAGCAGACGCAGGTCAAAGTGGAGCGGGCGTTGGTGCGGAGCCGGGGTCAGTTTGACTACGCCACCGTTCAGCAGCAAATCGACGACGGCTCCACCGGAGAGGTGTTCGCTCTGCTCAAGGAGGTCGGCGAGCTGCGGGTGCGACGCGAGATCGAGCGCGGCGGGGTCAGCCTGCCCTTGCCGGAGCAGGAGGTTGTGGTCAACGACGACGCCTGGTCACTGCAGTTCCGCCAGCTCCACCCTGTGGAGGATTGGAACGCCCAAATCTCGCTCCTCACTGGCATGGGCGCTGCCGAGATCATGC
>JACCZJ010000329.1 GCA_013696065.1 Nocardioidaceae bacterium | reverse complement strand
GTGCAAATCACCGAAGTAAAGGACGGCGTCTTCTACGCGAATCTCGTGCTGGGGGAGGGCATCGAGATAAGTGCTCGTCCGTCCGACTCGATCGCGTTGGCGCTGCGCACCGGCAGCCGCATCGTCTGCAGTGACCAAGTGCTCGACGAGGCGGGCCTGGCCGTCCCCGACGACCAGGAAGAAGAAGTGGAGAAGTTCCGCGAGTTCCTCGACCAGATAACGCCTGAGGATTTCGACGCCGAACAGGGACCCGCACGCGACTAGGCGGTTTCGACCCTGGCCAGGAGCGGCGAGTGGCTCGGCATCGTTGGAGAACTCTCAACCTAAAGCTGTAGTTTAGTGTTGCGACACGCCACGGGTCATCGGTCCCACGTCGTTGACCGCTACCGCGAACCGCCGTACGGTCACAGGAGATAAGTCTTTGCTTGTAACTTCACCGTTGTTGTTGCGGGAGGCAGGCGGCAGGGCTCAGAGTGCAAGGGAGGTCGCAGTGGCTGGAGACAACACTCCGACGGTGACGCAGGACGGCGACAGCGGTGAGGCTGCACTGGCGGCACGAGCCGCAGCGGGACGCCAGGGACTGCTTTTCGACGATGACGTAGCCCCGATGCCCGACGATGTCGGCTACCGGGGGCCGATGGCGTGCACCGCCGCGGGTATCACGTACCGGCAACTCGACTACTGGGCCAGGACCGGCTTGGTGGAGGCCACAGTGCGCACAGCCGGGGGCTCTGGCACCCAGCGCCTCTACTCCTTCCGCGATATCTTGCTGCTGAAAGTGATCAAGCGCCTGCTTGACGCCGGAGTCTCGTTGCAGCAGATCCGCACTGCTGTGCACCATCTGCGCGAGCGCGGGACCGATGACCTCACGCAGGTGACGTTGATGAGCGACGGTGCCAGCGTTTATGAGTGCCGCTCCGCCGATGAAGTCCTCGACTTGTTGCAAGGGGGCCAAGGCGTCTTCGGTATCGCCATCGGAGGGGTCTGGCGCGAGATCGAGGGGTCACTGTCAGAGCTCCCCAGTGAGCGGGCCGCACGCGTCGATGGTGACAGCCCCGCCGATGAGCTGGCGGCCCGTCGCCACGCTCGCCGAATCGGCTGACGACGACCGCGATTTGGGCGGGCCGCCTGGTAGGGTTTCGTCAGCCGCAACAGTCGTGTGGGAGAGTTCGATATTTCCAGCATCGGCGCCGAAGGGGCAAATCCTCCCCGGAACCTCTCAGGCCCACGAACCGCGCGATCTCGGCGACTCTGAAGTGGCGACACGACAGAGGGGGAGGCTCGACCTACTTCGCCCGAAGAGGAGCCTTCCATGTCGGATCGCACTGATCGACCGTCGCTCAGCACCCTCGAATCCGCGGCACCCTTCTCGCGCCGCCACATCGGCCCAGATCTTGGAGAGCAGGGCCACATGCTGCAGGCTCTCGGCTACGACACCATGGCAGACCTGCTGGATGCTGCCCTCCCCGACACCATCCGCGCCGCCAAGGCTCTCGACCTTCCGCCCGCGCTGAGCGAGGTCGCCGCTCTCGACCGGCTGAGCGAACTCGCCGCACGCAACAACCCCCTCGTGCCGATGATCGGTCTCGGCTATTGCGGAACCATCACGCCGGCGGTGATCCGGCGCAACGTGTTGGAGGACCCCTCGTGGTACACGGCGTATACCCCCTACCAACCGGAAATCTCGCAAGGCCGGCTCGAGGCGCTGCTCAACTACCAGACCATGATCGCGGACCTCACCGGTCTCCCCCTTTCCAACGCCTCCCTGCTCGATGAGGCGACGGCGGCTGCTGAGGCGATGGCGCTGGTCCGGCGGGCGAACCGCAAGAACACGTCCAACCGCTTCGTCGTGGACCACGACGCGATGCCGCAGACTATTGCCGTCATGCGGACGCGGGCTGAGACGCTGGGCCTCACCGTCGACGTACGAGACGTCCACAGCGATTTGCCCAGCGAAGACATTGCGGGGGTCCTGATCCAATACCCGGGTGCGTCCGGGCGGCTGGCCGACCCCCGGCCGGTTATCGAGGCCGTCCACGCAGCGGGTGGGTTGGCCGTTGTCGCAGCGGACCTGCTGGCGCTGACGTTGATCGAGGCCCCCGGTGCGATGGGGGCGGACGTGGTGCTCGGGTCGAGCCAGCGATTCGGGGTCCCGCTCTTCTACGGCGGGCCGCACGCCGGCTATATGTCGGTGGCGGCCGGTCTAGAACGTCATCTGCCCGGCCGTCTCGTCGGCGTGTCGGTAGATGCAGAAGGCCGACCGGCGTACCGGCTGGCTCTGCAGACGCGCGAGCAGCACATCCGTCGTGACAAGGCCACCTCGAACATCTGCACGGCTCAGGTTCTGCTCGCGGTCGCAGCGTCGATGTATGCCGTCTACCACGGGCCGGAGGGGTTGACCAGGATCGCTCAGCGGGTCCATCGCTACGCCACCGCCCTGGCAGCGGCATTGCGCGACGGTGGAGTGCAGGTCGAGCCCGACTCGTTCTTCGACACGCTCACCGTGGTGGCGACTGGTCGGGCCGAACACGTGCGAAAACGGGCCCACGAGCTCGGGTTGCATCTTGGCACCGACGGGGCAGACCGGCTGCGTATCAGCCTTTCTGAGTTGACGACGCGCGAGCACGTGGAGTCGGTGCTCGAAG
>JACCZJ010000327.1 GCA_013696065.1 Nocardioidaceae bacterium | reverse complement strand
GCTCGCGAACGACTGCTCGTCGCCGCCATGGACTACCTCATCACCCCAGTCGACTTGGTGCCGGACTTTCAATCTGGCGGCTACATCGACGACGTGCTCTTGCTGAGCTGGGTTTTCGGCGCAGCGTTCAATGAACTCGCGCCATTTCTGGACGACAATGCTCCCGTCTAGCGCAGGATCGGGCGCGGAGTGGTCATGCTGCGCACATGATGGTGCGCGAGTGCTCACAGACCTCATCCTGTAGGTCCACCTTGTTCAAGACTCCACTGGTGATGTCTGGTAGACCGAGGCATGCCGCGCGAGGACGACGCCAAGGGCGATCCAGGCGACGCCCAGGATCACGATAGGAATCTCGAGTAGTCGCTCGCTGAAAGGTTCGAGGACGCCTCCTACGACCATGAGCGGAACGGCAGCGACGGCGAGCGACAGCGGGAACGACCGCCAAGCACCTGGCAGCGCCCTCGTTTGGCGCACAGCTATCCCGAGCAGGAGCAATGCCACGAACGTGCCGAAACCACCGAGAACGATGAACGGCGTCAGGATCGTGACCGTGTCCTCTTCGGGCACCCATTCAGCTGGGCCAATCAACTCGCCGAGGCGCACCACCACTGCGGATACCTCAGCGGCGACGGCGAGCACGAGTCCGCACAAAGCCAACCGGCCACCGCGTCCCCTGATGGCGGCGTACAGACCGACGAGCGCTAAGGGAAAGAGGACGAACGCCGCTTCGAAGACCAGTGGTGGTTGCGCTCCGGTCAGCAAGATGCCGACGGCCTTGATCACCCAGCACGCACCGGCAACGACAGCCGACGCCGCGCCCCCTCGGATCATCGCGAGCCGAGCCATTCAGCGAATCTAACAGCTGTTTCTCAGCGAATTCAGACCCGGGACCCATGCGGGTTTGTCAACGCCGGCTAGGGACGAATCTCAAAGATCCGGTCGTCGGTCGGTGCCGGCTGGCCTCGGCCATCGTGGTTGCTTGTGGTGAACCACAGCGTGTCTTGTGGCGTGACTACCACGGTGCGGAGCCGGCCGTATGCGCCGTTGTACATGGCCTTCGGCGTGCCTAGCGTGCCATCACTCGATACAGGAATCTGAAAGAGCCGCTTGCCATAAAGCGCCGCGACATAGAGGTTGCCGTCGAAGTAAGCGAGCCCGGAGGGAGATGCCTCCGAGGTCTTCCACTGAATCAGCGGGTCAGTGAAATCGCCGACGTCTGAGATTCCTTCGACCTCGGGCCAACCATAGTTGTTGCCGGGCTCGATCAGGTTGACCTCGTCCCAGATCGCCGAACCGAACTCGGTGGCCCAGAGCCGGCCGTCGTCGTCCCAGTCGATGCCCTGCACGTTGCGGTGTCCCGTCGTCCATATAGGCGAGTCCGGGTCAGGGTTGTCTACGGGGATCGACCCGTCGGCTTCGATGCGCAAGATCTTGCCGCCGAGGGATTCTGAATCCTGAGCGAGCTTGCCATCACCGGTTTCCCCAGTGGTGACGTAGAGCTTGCCGTCAGGACCGAAGGCGATCCGGCCCCCGTCGTGAATCTGCCCGGCCGGTATGCCCGTCAGGATCGGTGAGCTGTCGCCTAGATCGTTACCGTCATACGTGATCGACAGGACTCGGTTGTCCTCAGCGGTCGTGACATAGGCATAGATCGTCTCGTCGGCGTCGTATGTCGGAGAGACGGCAAGTCCGAGCAGCCCGCCCTCGGATGTGGCAACGACGTCGGGGACGGTGCCAACCTCCGTGATCGTGCCGCCGGGGTCGAGTCGTTGGATCGTGGCGCCATCGCGTTCAGCGATCAGCGCAGAGCCGTCCGGGAGGAACGCGATTCCCCACGGCACTTCGAGACCCTGGGCAACAGTCCGTGGCTCAGGCTCTGCCCCTCGACTCTCGGTCGATGACGACTCACCCCCCGAAGGCGCGGGGCTGGTGTCGCCCTGCGTCGTCGTGGCCGGGACCGCCGGCGTCGGATCCGCCTCGAGGCCGGGTTTCGATTCGGTGCATCCCGCGAGCGCAGCCAGGACCACGACAACCAGAACCGGGTGTAGATGCATGCTGCAACCCTAGGCGTCCAGTGCGGACTTCCGGCTGCTGCCAGGCCGTGGCCGTGGCCGTTGGCGCACCCAGATTGGTGCCTCATGTCGATCGAGCCGCCTGAGACACCGATCTCTGAGACGTCGCTCGGGCGATGGCGCGGCGACGAGGCGCACCGACAAATAAGACGTCAGCTAACCATTAAAGTGGCGCCGTGGAACTCCTGCCACTCGTGCTGACCTCCGGCTGGGCTAGCGGCATCAACGCCTACGCCGTCGTCTTCGTCATGGGCATGATAGGCCGGGTCGCCGGTCTCGAGGTGGTTCCTGAGACCGTGCAGCGTCCTGAGGTGCTGGCCATCGCCGGTGGGATGTTCGCGGTTGAGTTCGTCGCGGACAAGATCCCCTATGTCGACTCGATGTGGGACTCCATCTCGACATTCATCCGGCCGACAGTGGGGGCCGTCATCGGCTACGCAATCGCTGGAGACGCCGAATCCGTCGACCAGGCGCTCTACGCTTTCGCCGGTGGTGGATCTGCCTTGGCTTCGCACCTGGTCAAAGGGGGGCTGCGGCTCGCCATCAACGCCTCACCCGAGCCCGTGACCAACGTCGCCGTCTCTCTGGGCGAGGACATCACCGTGGCCTCGGTCATCACATTGGCTCTCTACCACCCGTGGATCGCTCTCGGAGTCGCGTCGTTCTTGTTCGTGACCGGCATGATCTTGGTCATCGTGCTCTTCCGCCTGGTGTTGCGGGGCTGGCGACGATGGAAGGCACGACGGGAACCTGCTGGTGTCAGCGGCTGACGCTTCGCCGGCGGGCCAGCAGGCGCCGATCACTCACCCGGCACCGCAGAATGCTCGCTCGCTCGGGACCTGGGAAGCCCACCTCAGCGCCCCGCTGGCGGGCCGCAAGATCATCTCCGCCTTCGAGGTGCTGGCCGGGATGACGGGGTTCGTCGACCTCTTCCAGCGCTGGGGTGCGGATCGACCGCTCTTCATCGCTGACGGGATCGGCGCCGGTCCGCTGCCCAACCCCTCCGACGTCGACCTGGTCGTGCTCGAGCCACCAGCCGTTGACTCGGTCACCGACCAGGTGAGGGCACGCTTGAACCCCGAAGGTCGGCTCACCCCGCAGGTGACTGAGGCGATCGAACACTATGACCCCGACGGTACGGCGCTGTGGTGGCTCAGCCCGATCCCGAGCAACTCGCGTCTGCTCGGACGCCACGTGTGGGGCGGGCGGCCACCACACCAGATCGCGCTGGAAGACAAGCTCATCATCGACGACTTGTTGGCCGATATCGATGCGCCGAGGGCGGCAAGCGTCAACGCCCCCGCGACATACGAGGACTTGGTGGCAGCGACCGAGCAGCTGCTCACGTCTGCTGGGGCAAGCCGGGCTGTCTGGGCTGGTGACAGTCGCGATGGCATCAACGGCGGCGCTGACTACGTCCGTTGGATCGAGACCTCCGCACAGGCTCGAGCGGCAGCAGACTTCTTCGCCGAGCACTGCGACGAGGTGCGGATCTCGACCTTTCTCGACGGGGTGCCGTGCAGCATCCACGGCATCGTTCTCCCCGACGGCGTGGTTGTCCTGCGGCCGGTTGAGCTCGCTGTGTTGCGAGATGCGAGTCAGGGTCGCTTCGTGTATGCCGGTATGGGCACCAGCTGGGACCCGCCGCCACAAGACACGCTCGCTATGAGGAGACTGGCGCGCGCCTTCGGCCTCAACCTGCAGCGCCGGCACGACTATCAGGGTGGATT
>JACCZJ010000293.1 GCA_013696065.1 Nocardioidaceae bacterium | reverse complement strand
GCACAAGACCTTTTGCATCCCTCATGGGGGTGGCGGGCCGGGCGTCGGACCGGTGGCGGTGGCGGCCCACCTGGCACCTCACCTCCCGAGTCACCCACTGCACCCCGATCCCGACCGACGAGAGGGTATCGGTCCGGTCAGCGCCGCACCCTTCGGCTCAGCCGGCATCTTGGCGATCTCGTGGGCCTACATCGCCATGATGGGTGAACCCGGCCTCACCGAGGCGACATCGGTGGCGGTGCTGTCCGCGAACTACCTGGCGCACCGGCTCGCGGAGCACTACCCCCTGCTCTACAAGGGTCATGGGGGGTTGGTGGCCCACGAGTGCATCCTCGACCTGCGGCCATTGACCAAGTCCAGCGGGGTCAGCGTCGAGGATGTCGCGAAGCGGTTGATCGACTATGGGTTTCATGCACCGACGATGAGCTTTCCCGTGCCCGGCACATTCATGGTGGAGCCGACCGAGTCGGAGAGCCTGGTCGAACTCGACCGGTTCTGTGACGCGATGATCGCCATCCGGTCCGAGATCGCCGCCGTCGAGGACGGCACCATCGCGGGCGCGGACAGTCCGCTCGCCTTCGCCCCCCACACGACGCGGAGCCTCGTGGGGGAGTGGGATCGGGCTTACTCCCGTGAGGCGGGGGCTTTTCCCGCTGGTTTCTCGCCCGACAAGTATTGGCCGCCGGTCGGCCGGATCAACCAGGCTTACGGCGACCGGAACCTGATGTGTTCGTGTCCCGACCCTGCTGCCTTTGCCGAAGAGCCGAACCTATGACGGCTGGCGGCGTGCTGGAGAGCACCGCCGTACAGCTCCAGCAACTCGTCGCGGTTGAACAGGCATCAGGAAGGTTGCCCTCCATGGTGGCGGGCGTGGTCCGAGATGGTGAGCTGGCCTGGGTGGGTGCCCGTGGGAGTGCGGTCAGCCTTGCTGACTCGGCCCCGGCAGGTCATGACACGCAGTACAGGATCGGCTCCATCACCAAGACCATGACGGCGTTGCTCGTGATGCAGCTGCGGGACGCCGGTGCTCTTGACCTCAGTGACCAGGCGAGCGTTCATCTCCCGGGAACGGCATACGGTGACCGGACACTCCGTCAGTTGTTGGCGCACTCGGCGGGCATCCCGGCTGAGCCCCCGGGGTCATGGTGGGAACGCAGCCCGGGTGTGTCGTTCGCCGAACTCACCAGTCGCCTGAACGCCGACCAGGCCGCCCTGCCGGTGGCCCGGCAATATCACTACAGCAATCTGGCGTTCGGGTTGCTCGGAGAAGTGGTGGCCCGCACACGGGGCTTGAGCTGGTTCGAGGCGTTGAACACGCATCTGTTGCAACCGTTGAGGATGACACGAACCACGCATTCCGCCTCGCCACCCTGCGCCGAGGGCTTCAGCGTGCAGGCTTTTGCTGACGCCCTGACCAGTGAACCCAGCCATGACACTCAATCGATGGCCCCGGCTGGCCAGCTCTGGAGCACGATCGAAGACCTGGCTCGATATGCCGCCTTCCTCGCCGGACCCCTGGCGCACATAATCCGACCGGCAACTCTCGACGAGATGACCACACTGCAATCGGGCACTCCTGAGGAGGGGCTGACCGCCGCTTACGGCCTTGGGTTTCGGCTCGCCGGCGCGGGGGAGCGCACCCTTGTCGGCCACACCGGCTCGATGCCCGGTTTTCAGGCAGGTCTCTTCGTCGATCGGGAGCGACGGACCGGAGCGGTCTGCATGGCCAACGCCACAGCCGGGATGCGTTGCCAGGGGTTGCCGCTTGACCTGCTCGCGACGCTGCAACGAAACGAGCCCATGGCACCTGAAGAGTGGCGGCCGGTTCGCGAGGTGCCGGCTGACATCTCGGAGATCCTCGGGCTGTGGCACTGGGGAGAGACCGCACTGCTCCTGTCCTTCGAGGGGAGTGAACTCGTGCTGGCAACCGCTGCGGCTGGCAACGCTCGGGCGGCCTACCGTTATCGCCCAGTCGGCTCGGGCCGCTTCCTTGGTGTGAGTGGCTATCACACGGGTGAAATGCTTCACGTGGCCCGCGCTCCTGACGGCGCAGTGAGTCACCTGGAGTGCGCGACGTTCATCTACACCCGGCGGCCCTATGACCCGAACGCGCCCATCCCCGGTGGCGCTGCGTGAGGGCTTAGCTTGCCTGGCTCACCGTCGACATGTTGAAGTCGGGGATGCGCAGCGGGGGAGTCGCCGTACGCGGGAAATAGTCGCCCCACTCGCGCGAGAAGGACCGCACGGTCTCACCGGCGGCGCTGAAGCGGTTGAGCAGGTCGATCGGACTCTCGTTGAACCGGAAGTTGTTGACGGCGCCTACCACCTCCCCGCCCTCGACGAGATAGACCCCGTCGCGAGTGAGGCCGGTCAGGAGGAGAGTGTGCGGGTCGACTTCTCGGATGTACCACAAGCAGGTGAGCAGCAGCCCGCGGTCGGTGGCAGCAACCAGGTCCTCGACGCTGCCCGTGCCACCGTCGACGGACAAGATCAGATTGTCGATCGCCGGGTTGTTGGCGAGCTTTGTCAGTTTCGACGTATGCCGAGACGTCGCCAACGCTCGCAAGACGCCATCGTCTATCCAATCCGTCGGGGCCAGCGGCAGGCCGTTATCGAACACGCTCTCGGTCGAGCTGGACGACGACGCCACCACGAACGGACAGGCCGCAAGACTAGGAAAATGCGGGTCGGAGTGCATCCGGACGCCAGGTTTGACGAGTTGTTGGCCCACGCGGGTGCCACCAGCGGGGTCGCTGAACACTGTCTGGCCCTCGTGCGCGTCGCGAGCGCTGGCCACCCAATACGCGTAGATACCTAGGTCCGCGACCGCAGTCGGCGGCAAGATGGTGTCATAGCGACCAGCCGGCAGATGGATACGCCGCTTGGCCCAACCGACCCGCCTGGTCAAGTCGTCGGTCAACGAGTCGACGTCGATTTCGTCGACCTGCTCGACCGCTTGCCCGACCCATGCCGACGTCGACAGGTCGGCGGGCTTTTGAGTGATGCCGATGTGACCAGTCGGCTGCTCGTGTCGGAGCCGTAGGCCGGTCGTGCTGGCGAGGTAGGTGGTGGTCACGTCGTGTTCGACGTAGCCGTAGAGCAGCT
>JACCZJ010000266.1 GCA_013696065.1 Nocardioidaceae bacterium | reverse complement strand
AGTCCTTCGCGACCGCAGGGGCGCCGGACCACAGCAAGAACTTCTGTCCGCCGATGATAAGCACCGTCAACAGAACGGCGGCAACGATGAGCCGTCTCACCGGTCTTCGACGGGGACGTCGGTGCCGAGGCGCTGGGTTCGGCTGGGCGCTCACGGATCATCCTGAGGTGGTGTCGGAAGGTTGAGCATGACATATTGGGTGCGATTTCCGTCGAAGCCACATCGTCCTTGCCGTCGTGTTCGGGGCCCACGTCACGTTCGTACACCTGCGCGTTCACCGCCCGATCGGCCTCGCCAGCCAACGGTGGCGTGATGGGCTGGAGCCGAGCAAGACCAGGGCGAGGTATCGCGGATCGATTGAGTCAGCCAGGCGAAGGACCTCTGTCACCGTCAGAACGGGACGCCGACAGGGATGCTCACCGCTGGCTCCTTCGCTACGACAGGGTTGCGTGGAACTACGTCGTCGTCGACGACAGTGCGCAGGAATCTGTCAGCCTTGGAGACGGTGCTCTCCCCCATTCCCTTGTCGAGGAGCCCCTGACGCCACGCGCGAACCTCGGCTGAGGTGAGCTCCTTCGGCCGTCGGCGCTGCACGGGCAGCTGCGCGCCGATGCCTCCTCCCGCGCCGAGTTCTTCGCGCTGGCCCTCAGGCAGCCCGAACAGGTGGCACGGCATGACTGACCAGCTCACCGAGCTGTCCTCGGCCGGCCGACCGCCTGCACAAGGCCGGCGACAACTCACCCCCACGCATCTCGGTAGGCACCCATCCCTTCTCCCAAAAGGCAGATTCGCGATGACGACCAGTCCGAGTATTGTCATCGTCGGCGCCAGCCTCGCCGGCGCCAAGGCGGCGCAAGCACTACGCCAAGATGGTTTCGACCGGCGCATCGCCCAGCGTGGCCGGTTGAGGGCGAGCAGCGTGCGCCAGTTATTGCCTCCATCGGGAAACGATGATCTCGATCTAGACGAGCTTTACTGGATTACGGATGTAGGCCGTCAGCACGTCCGTGGCGTCATGGTCGCCAGCACCGATGGGGCTGCCCAGGCGCACGGCCGCGCCCACGGACTGTCCGGGCCGGGCGACAGCAGGCTGTTCGGCGTCCTTCGCGGCCAAGCATGCGTAATCCTCGTCGGCCGCGCCACTGCTCTTGTTGGTCTCGTATGCACGCACGCCGGCCACCTGCCACCTCGCACCTCGTCGAGACCGGCTGGCCCGTTCTGTTCGCAATGTCAAACAAGGACTTCATCGGCGAGGCCCTCGACCTCCCGGTTACCGCCCGGCTATCAGGAACCCTCAGCGTCACCGCACTTGGGGCCTGGTTCGGCGCACGGGTATTTCGCGACTCCGACTGAAAGTCATAACATGTAGGTTTTCATCTCTAAATGGACTCGGCATGCGAACCTGTTACCTGGCGCCGTCATCTGATGACACAAGGGCTGGATGGAGGATCGCAGTGGCTCCCGGGACAAATCACGCCGCCAGCTTCCAGGCAGAGCGCACGTCCAAACGCTTCGACCCTGACACGGCAGCGACGGTGAGGCGATGACCGGACTCTCCGCGTCACGAGTGGTGCTGATGTGGGGACTTGGCCTCCTCCTGAGCGCCTACATCGGCGGTCTGGCTGTTCACGGCGACGGCTTCAACGTCCTCGTGGACGGGTGGCTGGGGATCTCGACGCAGTGGGTTCCCGCGGCGGTGTGCTGGCTCGCGGTGTACCGAACCAGCCCGCGGCGCTGGGAGATCCTGCTCGCGGCAGCAGCTGTGACCTCGTACGCCTCAGGTAATACCTACTACGTCCTGAGTCTGAACGGCAACGAGGCTTTGCCGTTCCCCTCACCCGCAGACGTCGGGTACCTGCTGTTTTTTCCCCTCATGTTGTGCGCGCTTGCCGTCTCCGTGCGCCGACACTTTCGCGGATCGGCGACATCAGTGTGGTTGGACAGCGCCTTGGGGTCACTGGGCGCAGCAGCGATGCTCGCGGTCCCGCTCAGCCCGGTGCTGCGCTCAGCCGTTGAGGGCTCCCCATCGTTGGCCACCGTCGTGGCGGTCGCATACCCGATGTCCGACCTGCTGCTGGT
>JACCZJ010000262.1 GCA_013696065.1 Nocardioidaceae bacterium | reverse complement strand
TCGGGGTAGACGACGTGGTGGGCACCCACTCGTTCCAAGATGAGACCGTGCTTGTGGGTGATCGCCTTGGCCCAAATGTCCTTCACGCCAGCCTGCGCGAGCGCCAGCACGGTGAGGACGCTTGCCTCGACGTCCTTTCCGATCGCCACGACAGCGCGATCAAAATTGCTGGCGCCCAGTTGCCGCAGCGCCTCCTCATCGGTGGCGTCCGCCTGCACGCAGTGGGTCAGCTCGTCAGCCCACTTTTCAACGAGGACGAGATCCTCGTCCACAGCCAGAACCTCTTGGTCGAGCCGGATCAGGGACTCAGCGACCGCAGTCCCGAACTGGCCAAGCCCGACAACCAGCACGGACATGGAGTCATTGTGGGAGATCTTCCTAGCCAACAATCGGACGCTCCTCAGGAAGCCGGTAGTGCCGGTGACGGGTGTTCAAGGCCAACGCCGAGGCTACGGTGATGGTGCCCACGCGTCCAATGAACATCAACGCCATCAAGGTGAGCTGTGCCCCGGCCGGCAATGTGGGTGTTATCCCGGTGGAGAGACCCACCGTGGCGAACGCCGAGATCGACTCGAACAAGACCACGTCAAGCGCAAGGTCGGTCAGCACCAAGATGATCATCGTGCCGATAGCGATGATCCCGAGGGCGAGCAGTGCGACGGCGAGCGCTTGCCGCTGGGTCGAATTCCCGATTCGTCGGTGCGCGACCTTCGTGTCGGTTTCTCCGCGTACCTCTGACCAGATGACGTACGCAAGCAGAAAAAAGGTGGTGACCTTGATCCCGCCAGCAGTGCCAGCGCTGCCTCCCCCGACGAACATCAGGACATAGTTGACGGCCATGGTCTCTGGAGTGATCTGGCCATAGTCGACGCTGTTGAAGCCAGCGGTGCGTGGGACTACGCCGCCGGTGATGCCGGCGACCGTCTTGCCCCAAGGGGATAGTGGGCCGAGCGTGCCGGGGTTGCTCCACTCAAGAGCCAGAAAACCCACGGTGCCGACGAAGAGGAGGATGAGTGATCCGCCGACGGTGATCCTGGTGTGCACGGTCCAAGACCGTGGATGACGAGCCCTATGCCGCAGCTCCGCCAGGACAGGGAATCCGATGCCCCCGGCGATGATGGCGACGCAGATCGGGAACGCGATCCAAGCATCGTCTATGAAGCCGATCAGGTTGTCGCTGTAGAGGGCGAATCCCGCATTATTGAACGCTGAAACCGAGTGGAAGAGTCCATGCCACAGCGCCGTAGCCCAGTTGTCGTCGTACTCGGCTCGAAAGCGCCCGGCCAGCACCACCGCGATCACCGACTCGAATGCAAGCATCGTCAGTGCGACTCGGCGGAGGACGTTGCCCACATCTCCTATGTTGACTGTGTGCGTCTCAGTCTGAGCGATCAAGGACTGGCGCAGCCGCAGCTTCCCACCGACGAGCAGTCCGAGCAGAGTCGCCAGCGTCATGATGCCGAAGCCGCCGACTTGGATGAGAAGCAAGATGATGGCCTGCCCGAACGGCGACCAGTAGGTCGCTGTGTCCACGGTGATGAGGCCGGTAACGCAGACGGCCGAGACACTAGTGAAGGCAGCGGGCAAGAAGCTAGCCCGGTCAGGCTCGGTGGTAGACGCCGGCAACATCAGCAGCAAGGTGCCGGCGACGATAACGGCGAGGAACGCGATCGGCACGATTTGCGCAGGCTGCGTTACTCCCGATTTCATTCAGGCAGCTTTCCATAAGCCGCTGCCTCCCTGCTGCGCTACCTGACCGACTGCTATCGGGCGCTGCGACGAACCGTGCCTGACGCAGCCCGGACCGACGAGCTCGACGAGTAGGAGAAGTTGGCCACCGGTGAGGATGCGGCCTCTGTCGCTGCTGCGCAGGCAGCTGCGGCGAGTACGTCTGTCGCTGCTGAGCAGGCAGCTTCGGCGAGTACGTCGATCGACGCCGCCCCCTGCGACCCGTGGACGGCCAACGCGCGCGCGTTTCGGATGCTGTGCGCAACGAGCTCGCCTGTTTGGCGTCCGATGTCCGGCGGAGAAGCACGTCTGGTCCGCCATACTTTCAATGTGACTGGGACAGTCGCGCTATTGCGGCGGATCGCACGTATCACCACGGATCGGTTTCGACAGAGAGGCCGCTCCTCTACGGCGTGGGCGCTGCGGCTCACTGCGGCAGCGGTCGCGAGCTATGCCGTCGCCCACGCGCTGTTTCCCGACAGCGAGCCGTTGTTAGCCCCGTTGACCGCACTCCTGGTCGTCCAGCTCACGCCCGTCAGCTTGTTGACCTCCGGTGTGCAGCGTGTGGTGAGCGTGGTTGCAGGTGTCGCGGTGGCGGTGGCGTTCGCTTCTCTGTTCGGCGTTTCGTGGTGGAGCCTCGGCATCGTGATCGGGTCGTCAATGCTGATCGCTCAGGTGCTCCGCTTGGGGGCAAACGCGTTGGAGGTGCCTATCAGCGCGATGCTTGTGTTGGGCGCCGGCGCACGGAGTGCGGAGATGGCAGCCTGGGAACGGATGACGGAGACACTGGTGGGCGCAGGGGTAGGGGTCTTGTCGAACCTGCTTTTCCCGCCTCGCGTCGCCACCGAGGACGCCGGAGGTGCAATCGACGGCTTCGCGGGGGAGCTCGCTCGATTGCTCGACACGGCAGCCGACGACCTCGAAGGTGCCCGGCAAACCGGTGCGGCGCTGACCGACTGGACCTCTCGCTGGCTGGGGGAAGCGCGGCACTTGACCCATAGCATCCCCAACGTCGGCAACGCTCTACTACGTGCGGAGGAGAGCAGGCGGCTCAACCTACGAGCCCTCGGAACCACAGACGCCGGGCCCGGACTGCGGCGCGGTCTAGAGGCGCTGGAGCATGCTTCGGTCGCGGTGCGCAGCATGTTCCGTTCGCTCGATGACGCGGAGCGAAGTCGCCGGTCGCAACCGCATGACTTCAGTGACGATCTCCAGGTCATCGCCGTCGGCTTGCTCCTCCACGAGCTGGCGGCCGCCGTACGCGCCTTCGGCCGGCTTGTGCGCACCGAAGCTCAGCCTGGACAGGAGCTTCCGAACCCGGACGAGCTCAGATTGGCGTCGGAAGGGCTCAAGGAAGCGCAGGCCCGGCTCACCGAACTCGTCATGATCGATCCCCGAGATGATGCGACCTTCGCAGAGCTGAACTTCGCCTTACTAGCTACCGTCGAACGTTTGCTTGCCGAGCTGAATCTGGACGAGTTGATTCGCCATCTGGAGCGGCGTCCGGCGCCGGCTCCCCGGCGTATCGTCAGCCTTCCCGGACGTGCTGAAGCAAGCACCTCACGGACGGCCCAGCCGCGACTCAGGATTCGAAGGCGACCGAGGTAACTGCCGACCCGGCCACCAGGGTGCCGAGACCTACTCGGCGTGCTCCACGACGCAGTCGGGGCCGGGATACATGAGGGTTTCGTGGCCGTCGGGGTATCTCACCAGGTATGGCGGTCCGCCATTCTTGCCTTTGACCTCGACTATCTCCGCGACGAGATCAGCTGTGCCGACCTTCTTGCCGTGGATGAGCAGTCGCTCACCGATTTGTGCTTGCATGTCAGCCACCTCCCGCTTTCAGGTTAGACCGCATCAGGCAAGCTGCCCAGGGGTAGTCGTCGATCGTTCTCCTCGATGTCGCGCAACGTCGGGCTTGGCTTCCCCCCCGCGACTTGTCCGCAACTGAGACCGCCAGGGCAGCCCACGTTGCGGACAGGTCGGCGTGGGCGTGGGGCGCATCGAAATATGGCTGTGGATAACAGCGAATCCAGCACCACGGCACGCCAGGCTAGACGTATGCCGACTTCACCGAAGCGTTCACCCAGATCTTCGCTCAAGCCGCCTCATGAGATGCAGCCCATTCGCACCCAAGCAGACCTCGAGCAGCATTGGCGGCTCTTGATGGGGCCTTTGGGTTTCTCCCGTCCGCAGCTGTGGCTCAACGTGCTCGCTCCCGGCGGACAGCCCACCGCATTTCTGGCCCAACTCGAAGATCTCCCCCACGAGCCTGATGTGCAGCTGCTCGACCGGATCATGGAGCTCAATCGTCAACTTCTCGACCACCACGTCGCCGACGGGTCAGTGGCCCTGTTGCTTGCACGCCCCGGCCCGGACCGCCGGACGCTGTCGGATGCCGACTGGGCGGTGGCACTCACCGACGCCGCCAGCGCACACGACATACCGCTGCGGCCGATCTATCTCGCGACCGACGCCGACCTCCGGATCATCTCTCCTGACGACATGCTGGCCGCGAGTGCCTGACCGTCGTGGGGACGGGTGTGTGGTCTGACTCGTCGACCTGTTCAGGGTGATGTGTCGAGTCACTCACCGTGAAGGAGTCGACATCTCGGCCCGTACGCCGATCAGCCGAACAGCTCGATCGTGGTCGAGTTTCGCGATGAGGCCTAACGCAGCCGCCGCGATGTCTTCGACCTCGCTCGTCGGCTCGGCCAAGGTGACGCTCCTGGTGTGAGTCTGGAACGGGGCATAGCGCACCTTCACCGCCACCCTCGTGGCAGGACGCTCAAGACTGACGAGGTCGTCAGCCACCTGGCCGGCGAGCCGTCGTACCTCGGCTGCGACATCGGCCCAGTCGCTCAGGTCATGTTGAAACGTCGTCTCTCGAGATCGTCCCCGCGGTACGTACGGCGTGGCGTCTACCGGCGAGGTGTCGTCACCTCGGCCGAGCCGTCGATACCACGGACCCATCGTGGGGCCCAGCTCGGCGGCAAGGAGGTGAGGGTCGGCTCGCGCCAATTCGTGAACGGTGGTGATGTCCAGTGCAACAAGGCGTTTGGCGGTCTTCTTGCCGATCCCCCACAAGGCGTGTGTTGGCCTATCGGCCATGACGTCTGACCAGTTCTCTTCGGTCAGGCGGAACATGCCGCGCGGCTTGCCGAAGTCCGTAGCTATTTTGGCACGGGGCTTGTTATCGCCGATTCCGACCGAACAGTGCAGCCTCGTCGCAGCTAAGACGGTTTTCTGGACCCGTACGGCGAAACGTTCCGGATCGTCGGTCTCGACACCGAGGAAGGCCTCATCCCAGCCCAGCACCTCGACGATGACGCCTAGGGAGCGCAAGGCGTCCATGACTGCCGTCGAGGCTTCCTCGTACGCTGGTCCGTCCAGCGGCAGGAACACCGCTTCGGGACACTTGCGGGCCGCGATGCGCAGTGGCAGACCTGAGTGGACTCCGAACTCGCGGGCCTCGTACGACGCAGTCGACACGACACCCCGCTCGGTCGGGTCGCCCCTGCCCCCCACAACGACTGGACGCCCCGTCAGCTCCGGGCGCCGTAGCACCTCGACCGCAGCGATGAACTGGTCGAGATCCACATGCAGCACCCAGGGTCGTGACATGGCGACATTGTCCGGCAACAGGCACCTCCGATGGAGCCTGTGTCGGACGTGTCCAGACCAGAGGCCACCGACTTAGCTGGTGGCAAGCGCCCAGCTGAGCCCTCAAGGAACCCGGCGGTGGACCGTCAGGTCTCTGGTGACGATCTCGGCTGCCTTTGTCAGATCCACGCCGAGGTAGGCGCCCGGCACACCCGACCGGCTTCGCGGCGAGCCAAAGGCGTTACCGGCGTAGAACAGCGCCGCCCCCGAGGGCTGTGCTGCTCTGAGGGCGTCAGTCGCCGAGGCGCGTCCGATCGCCAGATGCGAAACCACGATGACGCCGACGGCGCCAATACCTCGCACCGCCGTGGCGAGCGATTGCGCGGGTGTGCGCGCTCCGACTAGGCGGCAGGACCAGCCACGGTGCGACAACAGCACACCCAGTGACTCCAGGGCAACCGTGTGGAGATCGCGTGGCCCACAAGCGAGCAGCACCGTGCCGTCTCGCCACGGCGGGGGCGCCTGATAGAGCATCCGGTTGAGCCAGGCGCGGGCAGCTTCCGTGGCGACGTGCTCTTGGGCGACGTCGCACCGCTCGCTCTGCCACCACTGGCCGATCTGCCGCATCGCGGGTAGCAACACCTCGCTGACCGCAGCATCGAGGCCGAGCGCCTCCTTGGAGCGGTCGAGGAGGGTGTCGACGCCGCGCGGCTCAAGGCGCAGCGCCGCCTGGAGGAAGTCGTCGATGAGTGCCTGCTGGAGCGCGGGGAACTCCGCTTCGGCTTTGATAAGGGCGGCGACGTCGGCTGCCCGGAGTCCCTTTGCGATCTCGTCCCGCATCCGCCGTACGTCGGTCAGCTCGTCAGGCAGATAGCGCCGGTGGCCACCGCTGCTGCGCTTGGCGGTTGGGACACCGTATCGACGTTCCCATGAGCGAATCGTCGGAGCGGGGACCGCGACGAGCCGGCTCACCGCTTGGATCGAGAGGCCCTTCACGGCCGGTTGAGCGGAAGGACCGCTGGCACTGGATGGCACGACCATTGCCCTCCTTCCTAACCGGCACGGATTCAC
>JACCZJ010000257.1 GCA_013696065.1 Nocardioidaceae bacterium | reverse complement strand
TGCCGTTGCAGAGCGACGAAGAGCACGATCACCGGGAGGATCGTGATCAACGTGCCCGCAGCGAGCGGGCCGATGTCCACCGAGCGGCCACCCGCGAACAGGTAGAGGCCAGTGGTCAGCGGACGGTAGTCGCCACTGGGGATGTAGAGCAACGGCACGAGGAAGTTGTTCCAGTTCTGCAGGAAGGTGAAGACGGCGAGCGCCCCTGCTCCTGAACTCACCAGCGGAAGCATCACCCTGAGGAAGATTTGCCATTCCGATGCGCCGTCCATTCGCGCTGCCTGCTCGAGTTCGGTCGGCAGGTCGGAGAAGAACGCTCTCATGAAGAAAGTACCGAAAGAGAGCCCGGTGGTCGCGAGGACGAGGTTGGTTCCGATCAGACTATCGAGCAGCCCCATCCCACGCAGCTGGAAGTAGAGCGGAATCATGTACGTAAAGAAAGGCACGAGAAGGCCGAGCACGACGAGGTAGAAGGCGATGGACCGGCCGGGGAACGGTAGCCGGGCGAAGGTGTAGCCGCCCATCGTCGACAGCACGACGACCAGGACCGTGCTTGGAACCGAGAGCAGGAAGCTGTTCAGTACGTAGTCACTGAAGTCCCCTGTAGTCCACGCCGTCACGATGTTCTCCATCGAGAACGACGAGAACAGCCCGAATGGATTCACCCGTACGTCTGCGTCGGTCTTCAACGCGGTCGAGATGGTCAAAATCACCGGGAAAAGCATGAGCAGCGACAACATGACCAACAGCAGGTGCTTGCCGGTGAGGAGTGCACGACGCCGTGGCGCCATGGTGTTGCCACGGGCCATCATGCGCCCATCCCTTGCAGTGACAGTCGCCGCTGAAGCCTATTGAGCCATACTGCGAACGGAATCGCCATCACGGTGATGACCAACGCGAGCGTGGTGCCGTAGCTGATCCGATTGAGCTGGAATGCGCTGCTGTATGCGTACGTGCCCAGCACTTCCGTGGCGCCCGCTGGGCCGCCGCCGGTCATGATGAAGATGATGTCGAAAACGCTGAACCCGCCCACGAGCGTGATGGTCGTGACCATGAGGAACACCGGCATGATCTGAGGAAGAATGATGTGCCACACACGCTGGAGGGTGTTTGCGCCGTCCAGGAGGGACGCATCCACTAACTCGGTGTCGACGTTGCGAAGGGCCGAAAGGAAAATGACGAAAACAAAGCCCGATGTCGCCCACACGGCCGTGCCCAGCACCGCGTACAGAGCGGTATTGGGGTTGCCTAGCCATCCGGTGGCAAGAGAGCCAAGGCCCACGACTTCGAGGGCCTGGTTGAGCCAGCCGCGCACCGGATCGTAGATCCAGCCCCAGACCACGCCGATAGCCACTTGCGGGAGAATGTACGGAAAAAAGAACGCTATGCGGTAGAAGATGCTCCCGCGCTGAACGGCCCAAAGGAGCAGAGCGAGCGCTAACCCAATGGCCAGTGGCGCCGCGGTGCCGATGAGAATCCAGATCACGTTGTTCTTGAGGGCCGGCCACAGATTCGGGTCTTTTGCCAACTCCACGAAGTTGTCGAAGCCAACGAACGGCGGCTGCGGGTTGATGCCGTTGAAGTCTACGAAGGCGTAATAGACCGCGTTCGCCAGCGGAAAGAGGAAGAAAATGACGACCATCGCCATGAGTGGGGCGATAAGAGCAATCCCCAGGCGTGCCTGCGCTCGCCTGGTCGGCCTCGGCGTGTCCGATCGGATCGAACGCACTCGCCGAGTCGCCTTGTTTGAGTGCGCTTGGACTGCGCGACTCACCCCATGTACTCACTGACCGGCGTCACTTGCGAAACGCTGCTTCCAGGTCCTGAGCGACTTCTTCTGCATCCTTTTGGCCCGACAAGATCGCCTGGACACCGTCGAACATCGCCTCATTGAAGACGTCAGTGACTAGCACGTCGATGTTGTAGCCGAGGTCGCCTGACCCGCCTGAGAGCTCGGACGTGTCCTCGAGCACCTGACCGAAGAGCGGAGACACTTGCAAGTCCTTGGTGTCTATCGGCATCGGCGGGATAGAGCCTAGGTTCTCCACGGTCCATTGACCGTGCTCCTGGGATGCGAGGAAGTCGACGAACTTAAGCGCCGCCTCGGTCTCGGTCGTTCCTGCCGAGATGAAGGGACCCGAGCCGAGACCGCCGGTGAAGATGCCGGGGCCATCCCCCGAGGGGAAGGGTACGTATCCCACCTCGAAGTCCACATTGTCCTCGATCTCGGGGACGAGCCAGCTGCCAGTGGGCAGCATCGCGGCTTCGCCCGAGTAGAAGAGTGCGTTCCCGCCGTCATAGCTGAGCGCGGTCGGGGATTCAGGTAGGTAGCCGGCATCCATGAAGTCTTCCCAGAGCCGCAGCGCCGAGACCACGTCAGGCGAGTCCCAGGCCGCTCCGCCGTTGAGGAGCTCATCCATCCCGTCCGAGCCCACCTCACTGGACAGCGCCATGCTCAAGAGGTGACCGCCCTGCCATCCCTCCTTGTCACTGACGCCAATCGGAACGATGCCTTCGTCGAGGAGTGAACGGGAGACCGCCTCGAGGTCAGCCAAGCTCTCAGGCGCGGCGATCCCCAGATCGGCGAAGAGGGTCTTGTTGTAGAACAGCCCGATCGTTTCCATTTCGCCGGGCACTCCGAAGGTCTTCCCGTCGAAAGTCACGCGCTCCTTGGCGAAGTCGTAGATCTGCCAGTCATTCTGCTCATACGCGTCGGTGAGGTCGTAGAGAAGGCCCGCCTCGGCGAGGGCACCCGCATAGCCGGGACCCGAGCCCCAGTTGAATACATCGGGCCCTTCTCCGGAACGCAGCTGAGTCTGGAGCACGGTCCGCATGTTCTCCAGAGGCATCGCTTCCAGCTTCACAGTGATACCTGGGTTAGCTTTCTCGAACTCATCGATATGCGCGTCCAGCAATTTCAGGGCGCCAGGGTCCTCCTGCTGCTCGATGAGGTAGCGAATGGAGCCAGTGGAGTCCGCGGAGTCCTCGTCGCCCCCAGAACTCGGCGCGGTTCCTGTGCAGCCCGCCGCCAGGAGAAGGACCGCAGCAGCCGCTCCTGGCACCTTCAGAGTTGAAAGTTGCATCGTTGCGACCCCTTATCTTCATCTGCCTTCAGATTGGCACCTGAGCGCGAGGCGGCAAGTCACCCCTGCGGCCGCCGCGATTCAGCGTCGGCGTCTGACCTTGGGGATATAGTTTCATCACGAAAAGAATAAAGTCAAGAGATGGCTGTCACTCCCTCCGCACTTCAATGATCGCTGTCCTCCCCCTCTGCCTGCAGAGTGCTCTGCCAGGTGGCGGCGGCGCGGACGACAGGCATGAGGGTGAGTGACCGGAGTCAAGGCGCTCACCCGGGAAACTCCGCCTGGATGGCGATGGCCGCCGCGCCTCGGGCCCACTCAAAGAAGGTCATGGGCCTGACGACGCACTCGCTGTTGGGACCCCGGGGAACGTCGTACTCGATGAGACCCTGCTCGACGGACGACTGAGCCACCTCGGCGAGATGCACCCCCTCACCCGAGAGAATGATGAGCTCCACACCGGTCAGCGAACTGATGGCCGACGCTGTCCTGCCGAGAGCGCGGGCGGCCTCGCTCACTACCCGGCTCGCGATGGGATCGTCGGCCTTCGCCATCTCGAGCACCTCGTCGTAGCCGATAAGCCGGCCATGCCCCACGGACACCGCTGAGATGATTGAGTCAGACGCTAGGTAGGCGGTCATGCAGCCACGGTGCCCGAGTGGACATAGCGGTCCGGCTGGGTCTACCGGATAGTGGCTGATCGGGCTCACCAGCGTCGGAACCACCGTGTTGTTGACCACGAGTCCGTAGCCGATTCCGGCGCCGACGGTGAGAAGTGCGAAATTCTCGTAGCCCTTGCCGTACCCAAACCAGTGCTGCGCCTGCGTGAGGCCGACGACGTCATTGTCGAGGTGCACAGGGGTGCCAAGCTCCTCGCGCAGGAGCGCCCGAAAAGGCACTGCGTGCCAGTTCAGGAACGGCGAATCGGCGACGATCTCGCCTGCCTCGACCTGGCCGCCGACGGTCACCCCAACCGCGTCCACGGGAAGGTCGCTGTGTGACTGGAAAACGTCGACGATCGCGCTTACCGCAGCAACTACATCGGGCACACGCAACGAGCGGATGGCGACGACCTCCCGCTCGAGAATCTTGGCCCGCAGGTCGGTGACCACGGCGTAGATCGACTCTGTCGTCAGCTTGACGCCGATGAATCGGTAGCGGTCGGGCACGACGTCGAGCGGCAGCGAGGATCGACCACGACCGGGGGTGCGTACGGCGTCGGACTCGACCAAGACGCCGGCTTCGAGCAGTGGTCTCACCAGACGCGTCAGCGTGGCGGCGGAGAGTCCCATGCGGTTGGCCAGTCGCGTCCGCGACTGCGCCCCGTGCACCAGGATCTCGATCGCCACGGCTTTCGAGGATGCGGAGAGCGGTGAGCAGTCCACGGGCCTCCTCTGTGCCTGCGATCGCCTCACGTCGTTACGCAGCGACGTCCACCGGGCGGGATGAGTGACCTCCACTCAGTTCGCCCGCGCGTTCCATCTGTTCGCTTGGGAGTCATGTGCTTGACTTAATACTTTCACAAAGAAATTATAAACGCATGAATCATGGGGTTAGTGGATGAGGGTAGCGACAGGGGCAGGCGAGACGAAGCCCCTCGTGTTCGAAGCGGGCGCCGCCTCCGTAGTGGTCGATATCTCCGCTGGGATCCCCCGAATTCTGCATTGGGGACGTCCGGCTGTCGCGTCGGAATCGGATGGCTCCTTCCTGTTGTCACTCGCCGAGTCGCAGTCGGGAGCGGACGGACTCCACGGCTGCACCTCCCCGTCCGTGCTTCCGGAGCAGTCGGCCGGGTGGATGGGAACGCCGGGACTGGAGGGTCACCGCGACGGAACGACGTTCTCAAGCCGCTTCGTTGCCACCGGTTGCGAGGTGACTGGCGAGGCCGGCGGCGTGCAGACGTTGGTGGCGAACGCAGTCGACGAAGAAGCCGAACTCGCGTTGACCACCACACTCTCCTTCTCCACCTCTGGCCTCCTGCGGCTGGGCGCGAGCATCACCAACGCCGGGACGAGGAGCCAGTACACGGTCGACGCCATGCGCCTTGCCTTGCCGGTGCCAGCGGAAGCACAGGAGCTTCTCGATTTCGCGGGCCGCCACCTGCGCGAACGGACCCCGCAGCGGCAGCCATTCCTCGTGGGCACGCACCTTCGCGAAGGCCGTCGCGGACGCACGGGCTCCGACGCCACCGTGCTTCTCATCGCCGGAACACCCGGTTTCGCCTTCCGCAGCGGTGAGGTCTGGTCGGTGCATACGGCCTGGAGCGGCAACCATGCGACCTTCGCGGAGCTGGGGCTCACCGGCGCTCGGCTGCTGGGTGGCGGGGAACTTCTGCTCCCCGGCGAGGTCATCTTGGCTCCTGGGGAGACCTACACGACCCCGTGGCTGTATGCCGCCTACGGGGAGGGGCTTGACTCGGTCGCGTCCACTTTCCACCAGCACCTGCGCAGTCGTTCGCATCATCCGTCCTCCCCTCGCCCAGTGGTGCTGAACACGTGGGAAGCGGTGTACTTCGAGCAGGATCTGCAGTCCCTCACCGAGCTGGCCGAGCTCGGTGCCAAGGTGGGCACCGAGCGATTCGTGCTCGACGACGGGTGGTTCCTTCATCGCCGTAATGACAAAGCGGGACTGGGTGACTGGCAGGTAGACCCGGACGTCTGGCCCCACGGCCTAGGGCCGCTCGTGGAAGCCATTCGAGAGATGGGCATGGAGTTCGGGTTGTGGTTCGAACCAGAGATGGTGAACGAGGACTCAGATATCGCCCGCGCACATCCCGACTGGATTCTCGGGCCGGGGGTACGCCTGCCGATCCGGGGACGACACCAGCAGGTGCTGAACCTGACGCTCCCAGAGGCCTTCTCCTACGTGCTCGAATCGATGAGTTCTCTGATTGCCACCCATCGCATCGAGTACATCAAATGGGACCACAATCGGGATCTGGTGGAAGCTGGCGATCGCAATACAGGAGCTCCCCGCGTTCACGCTCAGACTCTGGCTGTCTATGCCCTGATGGATGAGCTGCGTCGGCGCCATCCGGCACTCGAGATCGAGTCGTGCTCATCGGGTGGCGGGCGTATTGACCTCGAGGTGCTGCAGCGCACGGATCGCGTGTGGGCGAGCGACTGCATCGACGCGCTCGAGCGGCAGCAAATCCAGCGCTGGACCGGGCTGCTCTTGCCACCCGAGCTCGTTGGCTCCCACGTCGGGGCGCCCACCGCGCATACCACGCATCGCACTCACTCCCTGGCGTTCCGCGCAGCCACCGCGCTGTTTGGCCACTTCGGCATCGAGTGGGATCTCCGGACCGCATCGGTTGCTGAGCTGGAGGAACTGGCGGCATGGGTGTGCGTCTACAAGGAGGAGCGCGCACTCATACATACCGGTACAGCAGTCCACAGCGACTACCCGGACAACGCGTATTGGGCGCACGGCTACGTGAGCCAGCGAGGCGACCGCGCAATCTTCGCGTTCGTCGCGCTTCACACAAGCGTTGCGGCTCAGCCAGGGAGAGTCCGCATACCGGGGCTGCAGCCAGATGCCTCATACCGCATCGAGCCCATCGAAATTTCCGCCTCCGCTCTGGCTCGGACGGCGAGCGGACCGCCATCGTGGTGGACCGAGCCGACGACGGCGACGGGACGAATGCTGGCGGTGGTCGGGTTGCAAGCGCCGATGCTGTATCCAGAACAGGCGTTGCTTATCCGGTTCGTCATGGCGAGCACACCTGAGAACGTCGCTCTGAGCACATGCCAACGCCCCTCTGAGGCCATTGAGGACAGGAATTAACCGTGGGACGTCTCGTTCGTTTCACGTCTCCGCGCACGGCCGAGGTGATCGACTTCGAAGACCAGCTGGTCGGTCTGGGCGAGGTGCGGCTCGACACCCTGTACTCGGGCATTTCGGCTGGCACGGAGCTGACCGCCTACCGGGGCAGCAACCCTTACCTAGAAAGTGAGTGGGACCCACGTCGGCGGCTCTTCGTGCCCGGTGATTCCAGCCACTCCTATCCGCTGGACGGGTGGGGTTACGAGGAGGTAGGACGCGTCACAGCCGTCGGTGAGGGCGTCGACGCGGATCTTGTTGGGCAGCTAGTATGGGGAGGCTGGGGGCACCGGTCGTCGGTCGTATGTTCCGCAGAGTGGGCGCAGCAGCGTCTCCTCCCGAACGGCTCGGTCGCGGTCTCCGGGATCTTCGCCAAGATCGGCGCCATCGCCCTCAACGCAATCCTGGATGCCGACATCCACGTCGGCGAAACCGTGGTCGTCTTCGGGGCCGGAGTGCCCGGGCAGATAGTCGCCCAGCTGGCAAGACTGAATGGCGGTCGCGTCATCTCGGTCGACCTCATACCCGGCCGTCGCGAGCTGGCGCATCGTCTCGGCGCGTCAGGGGTGCTCGACCCCGCGACGGATGATGTCGCCGAATGCGTGCGCGCTGCAACTGACAACCGCGGCGCGGATGTCGTGATCGAGATGAGCGGGAGCTACCACGCGCTCCACGAGGCGGTTCGCACCGCCGCTTACAGTTCAACCGTGGTGGTGGGCGGCTTCTTTCAAGGTCAGGCGACACCCGTGCGGCTTGGCGAGGAGTTTCACCACAACCGAATCTCCGTGATCGGCTCGCAGATCTCGGGTGTCGCGCCAGCCCTCCAGCACCGCTGGGATGAGCTGCGGATGTCGAAGACCGTCCTCGAACTGGAACGTGATGGGCAGCTGCGACTGACGGACCTCATCACGCACACGGTCCATGCAGAGGAGGCCCCCGCCGTGTTCGAGATGCTGGACACTTCTCCTGAGGAAGCCCTCCAAGTAGTGCTCGACTACGGGGCTAAGCCGTGAACGCTCGTCGCGAGCCGTATCCAATGTCAGAGGGAAAGCTGGGCTGGGGAGTTCTCGCAACCGGAGGCATCGCCCGCGTCTTCACCCAGGACCTTCTCGCCCATGGGCACCGCGTGGCGGCAGTCGGTTCCCGCACCCTCGCCGCTGCCGAGTCGTTCGCCAGACCTTTCGAGATCCCACGCGCGTACGGCTCATATGAGGAGCTCGTCGCGGATCCGGTCGTGGACGTCGTCTACATCGCCACACCTCACAACTTCCATGCGGCCAATGCCGCTCTCGCTCTCGAGAACGGCAAGCATGTTCTCGTGGAGAAGGCATTCACCCTCAACGAGACGCAAGCGAGAGAGATCACCGGTCTCGGTCAACGACACCAGCTTCTCGTGATGGAAGCGATGTGGACTCGCTTTCTCCCCCACATGGAACACGTCAGATCGTTCATCAGAGACGGCCGGGTGGGGGAAGTGCGTTCGGTTCATGCGGACCACACTCAGCGCCTGCCCAGTGACGCGAAGCACCGGATCAACAACCCTCACCTCGCCGGTGGAGCCCTCCTCGATCTCGGCATCTACCCCATCTCCTTCGCGTTCGACATGTTGGGCCGGCCGGCTCAGATGCAGGCTTGCGCGACCTTCAAAGATTCCGGTGTCGATGCATCCGTCGCGACGATCTTTCGCCACACGAACGGCGGGATATCGACAACATACTCATCGAGTGAGACCCGCGGCCCGAACGCGGCCACGGTGCTAGGCACAGACGGGCGTATCGAGATCGCGGCCACGTGGTACGCCCCAGCGAAGGTCACCCTGTATGACCCGGACAACAAGTTGGTCGAAGAATTCGATCAGCCTGTGACTGGGCGAGGGATGCAGTACCAGGCAGCTGAAGTTGAGCGGCTGCTTCGCGATGGCAAGACCGCCAGCACGCTCATGCCTCCCGAGGAGTCGGTGGCCATCATGGCAACAATGGACGACATCCGGAGCACAATCGGTCTTCGCTACCCCGACGAATGACGGGCAAGTCCGCTGGTGATGGACATCGCAGATGTAACCGGGAGTAATCGATCTGCTATGCAGAGCAACCGCGCATCTCGTTTTGGGAAATCCGTGCATTTTCTTTGTGTAAGGGCGCACTAACTGCTTGTAGTTTAAGTTACAAAGCACGCAATTCGGATGTCGACCGGATGCTGCGGTTGCGCTTTCTCGGCAAGCCTCTGCGTTGGCTTCGATTCGAGGCAAACACGCAGGTCAGCGAGCTATCACCGGCCGCCGAGGGTCAATCGGATCTTTTGAGCTCCACTTACGTAGCGCAACAACTGCTGACTTGCGGTCATTGCCCAGCTCTGTATGGGATCGCAGCCGCTCACTCGGAGGACAGAAGTCGAGTAGATTTAGCCACTTTTCTGCCGTAATAATATGAATCCAGACTAGCGCGGGGACTTCACATGTGGCGTCAAAGAATGGCACGACCGGTGATATCGGGTCTCGCCCTGGTCGCCACCTTGGGTCTGATGGCCCCCCTCCCTCTCGACGCCCAAGGCGCTGGCGCGATTCGAGCAGGGACGTGGGCTGGTGAGGGGGCGTCGGGCAACACCAGGACGTCCGATGCCACCTTCGAAGCCGAATCACCCGACAACGCGAGCGTCAACCGGCCTGGGCTCGTCACCAAGGCCCACTCCCGACGTGGTGAGCGTCGACCGCCACAGAGGCACATCGTTGCAGCTCTCACCGCCCTCCGCGCCACAGTGCCTTCAATGGTTCGGACAACCGAACCCGAGTTCATCCGACACTGGCTCAGCCCGAGTAACACCATCATCGTGCAAACCGAGGCTGGTGGGTTATCTCGTCAGTGGAGGCTTCTCAGTGTCGTCCACGCGTGGGACCGCGCTCACGATCTCAACGTGCGTGTCGGAACCTGCAAGCGGCACCCTGCAGCCCACTGCGTCAAAGTGATGGAATACCGCAACCGCGACTCCAACGTTCTCGGGTACGCCGTGATCGTCCTCCACACCGACGAAGCGGTACGAGTCCACCTCAATGCCGCCTACCCCCGGAACCAAGCGGTCACATGTCACGAGTTCGGCCACGCGGTTGGCTTCACACACGACGCGCGCAAGGGATGCACGAGGCAACCAGGACGCACCACGCCCTCGCAGTGGGAGCTACGCACATCAAGCGGTCAGTACGCGTCTTGAGAGTTTAGGGATTGATTGCTACCTAGCCCGGGGCAGGATCAGCAGAGCATCGCCGACCGGGCGCTCGCCCGTGTCGTCGGACGGCTGGTTGATGACCTGCCCCTCGACGACCATCGTGGTCGAACCGCCGCCGTCGAGGTTCAGCGCATCGCGCATACCGAGTGCCCGAGCCACAGCGCCGGTTTCGACGATGGTGAGTCCGAGGCTCGACGTGCTACGACCGTCGGCGGTGGCCAAGAGGATACGTCCCTCGGCGTCGACACCCGCAAAGGTGCGCGGGTTTCGCTTCGCGCTGAAGCCGTAGTAGAAGCTCGGATCGGTGGGGCGTACGAAGCCATCGACCCTCGGGGTGACATGCAGCCGTCCGTCGCGGACAAGCTCTGGCCCACCGTTGACGATTGACATCGAGGACCGTGGCCGGATCCTGTGGTGACGGACGTAGCGAAGCCTCGTGGTGATCTTCAGTTTCTTGCCGACAACCGCTGTCTCGCGGAGGTCGTCGACGAGCGAGCCAGTAGCCTGAATCGCCTGGTAGCCGGTCAGCAACGGCCCTCCACGCGGCGAGCGCAGCGATACGACACGGTCATGCTGGTCGAGGACAGCCTCCAGCCCTGGCCCCGTAGGCGTGTCTTGTCCGAACTCGGACGTGAACGCGACTAACTCGTCGGAGTCAGTACAGGTGAAGTCGTGAAGCGGGAGCGGGGTTGGCACGTCGTCCGCTGTGCCTCCGCAGTTACGGATGAGCCCCGGGACCCGGTCGATCCCGTCGAGCCTGAGCCGAACGCCTTCGCGGTCTTTGACTTTCCCGAACCAGCGCAGCCGCTTGACCCGGGTGCGCGACGCGTCGTCGCGGAGCACGAGGGCTGGGCGGCGACCCACAGATTCGCTGAGCAGCTTGCCGCTGTAAACGCCTATACCCGCCGGGTCGCCCGGCGCCCCGGAAGCCGGGTCGAAGACGAAATAGCCCGCGTTAACCGCGGCTGTTGCGCCGTGCGCAATGCTCAAGGCGCTCGTGGTTTCGCGGTCCTCGAGGTCGGGGCCGTACGAGGCCAAGAGGCTGCCTCGGAACCTGTCGGGGTCTATGGTGAGCACCTGCAGGCGCCACGGTCCGCGGTCCGTCGGTGACCCGTCCCAACCGGTGAACCGGCTCGCACCGGTGAACCCGGCAGCAACCAGGCGCGCGAGCATTGCATCGGCGGTCGCCTTGTCGGCGAACCTCCCGACCCGCACGCGCCAGCCGATGCTGCCACCGGCGTAATCGGCCGTCGCAGGGGTGACGACCTCCTCGACGCGCGGGTGGAATCCTTCCGCACGTAGGCGATCGGCGAACGCCTCGGCACTCGCCCGGTCAGTCAGGCTTCTCGGTGGCGCGTCCGGGTCAGGTGACGTGCTGCCTGCCGCGATGTTGGTTTCGACCGTCCAGACGTGGCTGGGGTCGGTGGCGCCGCGAACGATAGTGGTGAGCGTCACGCCGCGCTGCAACCGCGTCTTCATACGAGTCTCACTCAGGCCGGCAGGGCCCAGCGGAAGTGACGCTGCCTCGGCAGTCACAACCGCGTCCCTCGTCGTCTGGGAGCCGGCTTGCGCCGTGATCGAGGGCGGTGTCGCAAACATGGCAAGCAAGGCAATCGAGCCGACGATGCGCCGTTTCATCATAGAGTTCACGGCGTCACCGTAGTCCCGGAGGTGACTCCTGGGAAGAGGTCGTTGGCGCGGCGAGGCGCACCTACCCGAAGTTCACATCTGAAGTTCCCGATCCGTTCACCCGAGGGGCGGAGGACGGCTTTCGGTTGTGACGCATGCAGCTGACGTCGCCCGACCCATTGTGGTCCGCGCGCGAGTGGAGAAAAGTGTAGGCAGTGTCCGACGACAGCACACACCGAGCGAGGGAGAAGTCCTCATGTCAGGCAGACCAGGTGGGGCTGGAACCCTTGACGGGGCGACGCGCCAGCCCAACAGTCCCGCAGCCATCCGCAACGTCGTCGTGGTAGGTCCGGCCGGATCGGGCAAGACGACGTTGGTCGAGTCTTTGCTCGCATCGACTGGAGTCATTCACCGAGCCGGACGTGTCGATGACGGCACGACGATCACCGACTACGACGAGGCAGAGATCCGGCAGCAGCGATCGGTAGGGCTCAGCCTGGCGCCCATCACCGTCGACCGCATCAAGATCAACCTGCTCGACGCCCCCGGATATTCGGACTTCGTCGGAGAGCTGAGAGCAGGTCTGCGCGCCGCCGACTGTGCCCTCTTCGTCATCTCCGCAGCCGACGGCGTGGACGGCGCGACCCAAGCACTGTGGCTCGAGTGTCAAGCCGTCGGTATGCCGCGATGCGTGGTGATCAGCAAGCTCAACCATCCACGCGCCGACTACCACCAGGTCCTCGCGGAGGCGCAGGCCGTCTTCGGCGACAAGGTCGTCCCGCTCTACGTACCGGTCGCGCACGACGGCTCCGACACCGATGACCTGGCCGCGCTGCTCTCGCAGACCGTCTCCGACTACTCGAACACCGTGGGTACGGGCCGCGTCGTGCACCCACCCACAAAGGACGAGCAACTCCTCATCGAGGAACATCGCGGCCCGTTGATCGAAGCGGTCATCGAGGAGTCCGAGGATGAGAGCCTGATGGACCGCTATATGGGCGGCGAGGACATCGACGTCAAGCTGCTCATCGATGACGTGGAGACGGCGGTTGCCCGCGGCTCGTTCTTCCCTGTCATACCGGTGTCCGCTCTCACCGGGCTCGGCCTCGACGAGCTGATCGAGATCATCACCCAAGCCTTCCCGCCCCCGTCGGAGCACCAGTTTCCGGCCGTCTACACCATCGCCGGCAAGCACGTCACCGGCCTGAGCTGTGATCCCGACGGCGACCTCTTGGCGGAGGTGATCAAGACCACCTCCGATCCCTATGTGGGCCGGATCAGCCTGGTCCGAGTTTTTTCGGGGACAATCCGCCCAGACGCCACCGTCCACGTCTCGGGGCACCTGTCCAACTTCGCCAGCGAGCACCATGGCCACCAAGACCATGACGAGGACGAGCGCATCGGCGCCCTGTCCTCGCCGCTGGGCAAGACCCAGAGGCTTATCAACGCGGCGATCGCTGGCGACATATGCGCGATTGCCAAGCTGTCGCGGGCAGAGACCGGTGACACCTTGAGCGACAAGGTCAACCCGTTGGTGATGGAGCCCTGGCCCATGCCGACTCCCCTGCTGCCTATCGCCTTGGTCGCCCACGCGAAAGCCGACGAGGACAAGCTCGGCCAAGCCCTTCAACGCCTGGCAGCCGAGGATCCGACCGTCGCCATCGAACACCATCGCGAGACCAAGCAGCTCGTGTTGTGGTGTCTTGGGGAGGCGCACGCCGATGTCCTGCTCGACCGGCTCAGCACTCGCTATGGCGTTCAGGTCGACCAGGTCGACGTTCGGGTGCCCCTTCGCGAGACCTTGACGAGCGCGTCGAGGGGACGCGGCAGACATGTGAAACAAAGCGGCGGGCATGGGCAGTTCGCCGTCTGCGAGGTCGGCGTCGAGCCGTTGCCGACCGGAAGCGGCTTCGAGTTCGTCGACAAGGTGGTGGGA
>JACCZJ010000253.1 GCA_013696065.1 Nocardioidaceae bacterium | reverse complement strand
CACCCGTTTGTTGGTACGAGATCAGCCTGCTGCAGCTTGGTCGATGGCTGCCTGCATGTCCGTGATGGCTTGATCGACGGACTTGTCACCCTTGATTGCTTGGTAGGCGTTTTGTTGGATCGCCTCGGTAACTGCGGGGTAGTACGGGGTCACCGGCCTGGGAACGGCATTCTCGATCGACGTCTTCAAAACTGGAAGGTAGCCGAACTTCTTGGCGAGTTCCGGGTCGTCGTACAGGGAGGTGATCACCGGCGCAAGCGAACCCTCTTCGAGGAAGACGCGCTGTTGTTCTTCGCTGGTCAGGAACTTCAAGAAGTCGAGAGCAGTGGCCTTGTTCTCTGAGTACACGCTGATGGCGGCGGAATGTCCACCGAGCGATGATGCCCCCGGCCCGTCACCGCTTCCTGGCAGAGGAGCGGCTTCGAACTTGCCCTTGATCTTTGACGTCTCATCGGTCGTCGCCAAGCCGTAGACGTACGGCCAGTTGCGAAGGAACAGCAGATCACCGTTTTGGAAGGAGATGCGCCCTTCCTCTTCGGTGTAGGTGATGCCATCTTTCGGGATATTGCCCTCCTTGTAGGCCGTCGCCAGTGCCTCCAGCCCGGCGCGAGACTCCTCGCTGTCGACTGTGGGCGCGCCAGCATCGTCGACGATCTCACCGCCGAACGTGTTGATGGCCTCGGCGGCATTGACCGTGAGCCCTTCGTACTCGGAGAACTGACCGGCATAGCAGTCCATGTCGTTTTCCTCTGCGATGGAGCACATATCCATCATCTCGTCCCAGCTCTCGGGAGGAGTCTTGACTAGGTCCTTGCGGTAGTAGAGCATGCCGCCATCGCTGCTGACCGGCGCGGCGTAGAGCTTGCCGTCGTACGTAGCGGCATCGACGGTGGCTGGCAGGAAGCTCGCTGTGTCGACGGCGGTGTCACCCTCGAGCGCCTGGAGCCAGCCCTTGGCCGCGAACTCGGCGGTCCACACCACGTCGACACTCAACACGTCATAGCCGGTGCTCTCGGCCTGGAAGTTCTGCACCATGGCCTCGTGCTGCTGATCAGCTTCGTCGGTCAACTCCTTGAACGTAACCTGTTCTTCAGGATGATCGGCATTCCACTTTTCGACAAGCGGAGGGACGACACCGCTGTTGTCCTTGCCCTGGACGTAGGTGATGGGACCGCGGTCTTCGAGACCCGCAGCTGCTTGTTCCTCCTCCCCACCACTGTCACCGCCGCCGCAGGCAGTCAGTATGAGGGACGTCGTTGCCAGGACGGCGAGTCCGACGGTGCGATTGGTCTTCATGAACATCCTCCGGGTTGGTGATCGATTGTTGAACACGTGCTGTTGCGTGATGTGTGGTTCATGGCGGTCATGTATCCACGAGCCATGCGGCAGCGTCGGAAGGCAGTTGGCCACCTTCGACACCGTCATCCGACCTGAGCAACACCCTCTTGTCAGGTAGTTGTATACCTACGTCGCCGGTGTTGACCCAACACTCGACGTCGCCGCGCCGAAAGGCGAGGACGTCGGCGGGTGAGTCGATCCACTCCGGAGGCGTCATACCCTCGAGCAACTCAGTTCTCAACCGCAGGGCCGCACGGTAGAGGTTCAAAATGGAGTCAGGGTCGTTTTCCAGCGCCTCCTGCGTACGCGTGGCCCAGGACTTCGGCTGCGGCAGCCAAGGCGACTTCGTAGCCCCCTCAGGACTGAAGCCGAACGGCGGCTGGTCCCCCGACCACGGCAGCGGAACGCGGCACCCGTCTCGACCAGGGTCGGTGTAACCCGACTGCCACCACATCGGGTCCTGGCGAAGCTCGGATGGGATGTCCTCGACTTCCGCGAGCCCGAACTCCTCACCCTGGTAGAGATACGCCGTGCCCGGCAACGCGAGGGTGAGCATGATTGCTGCGCGCGCGCGTCGCAAGCCAAGCTCCAGGTCGGCCGGCTCCTTGTCCCACTGCGCTCTCACCCAGACGCTCTCGCTCAGCGCCGGCGGCTGCGAGCGTGCATAACGGGTGACATGTCGCACGACATCGTGGTTAGAGAGCACCCAGGTACTCGGCGCTCCCACCTCGGCGGCTGAGTCCGTGGCGTCGTCGATCACCTCACGCATCACCTTCGCACGCCACGGCGCCCGTAAGAAGTCGAACTGGAAGGCAGTGTGAAGCTCATCGGGCCGCAGGTAATTCGCGAGCCGCTCGTTGTTCGCCACCCAGGCCTCAGCGACGAAGATCCGCGGTGGATCATAGGAGTCCGCCACCTTGCGCCAGCCCCGATAAATCTCATGTACGTCGTCTTGGTCCCACGCAGGGTGCGGCTCGGAATGAACCGGCGCGTCCGGCTGAACGCCGAAGTCAGGCAGCCCTTCGGCCTTGCTCAGCCCATGAGCCACGTCGATTCTGAACCCGTCGACGTCGCGGTCGAACCAAAAGCGCAGGATGTCTTCGAACTCGAACCTGACCTCCGGGTTTGTCCAGTCGAGGTCGGGCTGCTCGGGCGCGAACAGATGCAGATACCACTCGCCCTCTAGACCCTCTGCGTCCAACAATCGCGTCCAAGCGGGGCCACCGAAATTACTCTCCCAATCGTTGGGCGGGAGCTCGCCGTTGTCTCCCTTGCCTGGCCTGAAGATATAGCGGGCCCGCGCTTGCGAGTCCCCCTGCAGAGCCGCCTTGAACCACGCATGCTCCGACGAGGTGTGGTTGGGCACGATGTCGAGCACCACCTTCAAACCCAGCGCATGCGCCTCGCTGATGAGCTCCTCGCCCTCCGCGAGAGTGCCGAAGGATGGCTCGATGTCGCGGTAGTCAGCGACGTCGTACCCCGCGTCCGCCATCGGCGAGGGATACCACGGGTTGATCCACAGCGCCTGGATGCCCAGCGAGGCGAGGTAGGGCAGCCGAGCCCTGAGCCCGGCCAGATCCCCCAACCCGTCTCCGTCGCCGTCGCGGAAGCTCCGTATGTAGACCTGATAGACGACGGCGGTCTCCCACCACGCCATCGCGGGCTTCTGCGTTGCCTCTTTTGACACTGCGCGGGGCTCCTGGGGGGGCTCGGGTTCGAGGGTTCTCCGTAAACGGTTGCGTTGCGACAATGGATTCATCCCGACCAAAAGTCAAGAGGTCGTTACCTCCCTGCAACACAGGGTTCACTTTTGCAACGTTGAAAACCCGCGCAGCGCGGTCCCCACAACTGCCTTCCACTCTGCAAGCGTTTACGTGGGCCGGCAGCTACCATGTCCCCGTGGAGCGGCCACTGCCTGTCAACATGAGCGATGTAGCTGGGCGTGCGGGTGTTTCGACGGCGACCGTGTCCCGAGCCTTACGAGGGCTGCCGGGAGTGTCACCCGAGACCCGGGACCGGATCACACAGATCGCGGACGAGCTGTCATATGTCGTTTCGCCGGAGGCGTCCCGGTTGGCGGGCGGGGCGACGCGGCGCGTGGCCGTCGTGGTGCCAGCCATCAGTCGATGGTTCTACGCCACCATGCTCGCTGGAATCGAAGGCGTGTTGCGCGAAGCTGACATGGATGTCTTGATCTACCACGTGGAGGGTGCATCGGACCGGGCGCGGTTCTTCGACCGTCTCCCCGCTCGGCGCAAAGTCGATGCCGTCATCTTGATCGCCCTGCCTGTGGCAGATGCGCAGATACGGCGTCTCGAGCTGATGGGTGTCACGGTCGTGGTGGCGGGAGGCAAGATCGCTGACTATCCGAGCGTACAAATCGACGACGAGGAGGCGGCCCGGCAGGCCGTCAGTCACCTCCTCGCCATCGGACATCGCCGTATTGCCCTGATCATGACCACAGACTCCGAGGACCAGGTCTGGGTCTCGGATCTTTCGCGCAGACGCGGATACTCCGATGCCCTCCAGCATGCTGGCATACCTCGGGCGCCCGAGCTGATGGTCACCGTGCCGTGGGGCCTCGATGGAGGCGCCCGCGGTATGGACCGGCTGCTGAGCCTGCCCAGCCCCCCCACCGCTGTCTTCGCGCACAGCGACGAGGTCGCGATGGGCGCATTGCGGACGCTTCGTCGCGCCTCCATTGCCGTTCCCGATCGCATGTCGATCGTCGGTGTCGACGATCATCCGATGGCCGAACTCAACGACCTCACGACGGTGCATCAGTCGGTGGAAGCACAAGGAGCGAAAGCGGCTCAACTCGTGCTCGACTTGTTGAGCGCCAGGACGCCGCGGCAGCTGCACATCACCGTCCCCACACACTTGGTGGTGCGGGGCTCCACGTCAGCACCGGCGATGGCGTTGCCTGGCCAGGCTGACCGCCGCTGAGCTGAACTGCATTCAGACCGCGGGCAGCAAAAAATGCAGCACCAACCAAACAACGGAGACTGTGGCGAGCAGTGAGTCCAGCCGGTCCATGATGCCGCCGTGTCCGGGCAGGATGTTGCTCATGTCCTTGATGCCGAGATCGCGTTTGATCAGTGACTCGGTCAGGTCGCCGAGTGTCGCGGCGACAGCGGCCACCGCCCCGAGGACAAGGCCGACCCACCACGTCCCCTCGAGCAGGTAGACGACGCAGGCAACCCCCGCCCCCATGGAACAGACGACCGAACCGGCAAAGCCCTCCCAGGACTTCTTTGGGCTGATCACCGGCGCCATCGGATGGCGCCCGAACAAGACACCGACCGCGTAGCCGCCGGTGTCCGAAGCGATCGTGACAGCGAGGAAACTCAGCACTCGGTGAACACCGTCTGCCGGCGCCAACAGCAAGACGACGAACGAGGCCAAGAAGGGGACATAGATCAAGCAGAAAACCGTGGCTGTGGTGTCACGGACGAAGCCTGCCTGCCCACGCGGCATCCGCCACAAGATCGATGTCAAGATCGTGGCAGCCAAGACGACGATCAACACGTCGGGACCGCCGTAATAAGCGCCGACGATCATGGCGACGGCTCCGATCGCCATCGGTATCGCCGGCATCCAGGTCCCGTTGGTGGAGAGGGCTCTGCGCATCTCCCACAGCGCGACGATGATGGCCGCGCTTGCCACCACCAAGAACACGTCCTTGACGAACGCCAGGGACACAATGACGAGACCGACGAGCACGATGGCGACCGTGATGGCGGCAGGCAGATCACGGCCCGCGCGGCCCGTCTTCGCGGCCGCCCCGGGCAGTCCGGCAGTCATGCGCCGGATCACACTTCGAGCAGCTCGGCCTCTTTGTGCTTCAAGAGGTCGTCGATCGCGTCGACGTGCTTTTTGGTCATCGCGTCGAGGCGCTTCTCGGCTCCCTTGACATCATCCTCACCGACCTCACCGTCTTTTTCCGCGCGGTCGAGAGTCTGCTTGGCGTTGCGTCGGATGTTGCGCACGGATACTCGGGCTTCCTCGGCTTTTCCCTTGGCCAGCTTGATGTACTCCTTGCGTCGGTCCTCGGTCAGCTCTGGCATCGTGACTCGCAGGTTGTCGCCGTTGTTCGTCGGGTTGACGCCGAGGTCAGAATCGCGGATCGCTTTTTCGATGCCCGCCAGCGCTTGCTGGTCATACACGTTGATGACGACGACACGCGGCTCGGGGTTGGTGAACGAAGCAAGCTGCTGGATGGGTGTTGGCGTGCCGTAATAGTCGGCCGTGAGCTTATGGAACATCGCCGGATGTGCCCGGCCGGTGCGGATTGAGGCGAAGTCATCCTTGGCGACCTCTACCGCCTTGACCATCTTCTGGTCGGCCTCGCGCAGCGTGGCGTCGATCACGGTGTCTCCTCTTCAGTTGGGCTCTGCTGGTCAGTCAGAGCCGACGTACGTGCCGATCTTCTCACCTTGCACGATGCGCGCCATCGCGCCCTTGTCCTCCATACCGAAGATGACCATAGGTAGTTGGTTCTCCATGCATAGCGCGAAGGCCGTCGCGTCCGCGACCCGAAGCCCGCGCTGCAGAGCCTCGCTGTAGGTGACCGTGTCGAGCTTGGTGGCGGTCGGGTCGTTTCTCGGATCGGCAGTATAGACGCCGTCGACTCCGCTCTTGCCCATCAAGACGATCTGGCACTTGGTCTCGAGAGCCCGCTGGGCGGCCACCGTGTCAGTCGAGAAGAACGGCATGCCGGCACCGGCACCGAAGATGACAACGCGGCCCTTCTCCAGGTGACGGATGGCCCGTCGTGGAATGTAGGGCTCCGCGACCTGACCCATGGTGATGGCCGTTTGCACTCGCGTCTCGACGCCCAGCTTCTCGAGGAAGTCTTGCAGAGCCAGGCAGTTCATCACGATGCCGAGCATGCCCATATAGTCGGCACGGGCGCGATCCATGCCTCGCTGCTGCAGCTCGGCACCCCGGAAAAAGTTGCCGCCGCCCAAAACGATGGCCACCTGAACCCCATGGCCCACGACGTCGGCGATCTCTCGGGCGATGTCGGCGACCACGTCAGGGTCAACGCCCACACGCCCACCACCGAAGACCTCACCCGACAGCTTGAGGAGAACCCTGCTGTACGCCGGAGAGGCCGGATCGCCTACTGACTCTTGCGGTTCCACGAATCGGCCTCCTCAGCCACTTTGTCGGCAGTCGTCAAGGGCGCTTATGGCTTCAGGGCTGCCCCACCTCGAAGCGAGCGAACTTGGTGACGGTGACGCCTGCGTCATCGAGCACTGTTTTGACGCTCTTCTTACTGTCCTGTACGGACGCCTGCTCGAGCAGGACCACATCCTTGAAGAAACCGTTGAGCCTGCCCTCGACGATTTTGGGCAGCGCCTGCTCGGGCTTGCCCTCCTCGCGGGCGGTGGCCGCTGCGATCTCACGCTCCTTTTCGACAAGATCGGTGGGCACCTCGTCGCGGGAGACGAATTGCGGCCGCATCGCCGCAATCTGCATGGCCGCACTGCGGGCAGCCTCTTCGTTGTCACCATCGAAGGCGACGAGGACCCCCACCGCCGGCGGCAGGTCGCTGGAGCGGCGGTGCATGTATGACGTCGCCTGCCCGTCGAAGTAAGCAACTCGTCCGAGTTCGATCTTTTCTCCGATGATGGCAGCCAATGCCTCGATGGCCTCACTCACCGTCTTGCCGTTGGCGGCTGGAGCACTCTTGAGAGATTCGGCGTCATTGGCCTTGGCCCGCTCACCCGCCGCGACCACCTCGCCCGCGAGCTCAATGAAGCTGTCAGATTTGGCGACGAAGTCGGTCTCGCAGTTGAGCTCGACCAAGGCGCCACCCGAAGACGCCACCAGGCCGGCGCTCGCGGTCCGCTCTGCTACCCGCTTCGCAGCCTTGGCTGCGCCTTTGACGCGCAGCACCTCAACTGCCTTGTCGAAGTCGCCCTCGGCTTCCTCGAGGGCCCTTTTCGAGTCCATCATCCCGGCGCCCGTCGCGTCGCGGAGCTTTTTGACGTCTGCGGCAGTGATAGCCATATCAATCCGTTTCTTCAGTGAGTGATCAAGCGGAGGGCCGGCTTCCGCGAGCCGGCCCACCGTCATACAGAGAACGCTGGTGCGTCAGGACGAGACAGGACCATCAGAGGCATTACCGTCGGAGGTGTCCCCCGCGACAGCGCCGTTGGACGCGTTGCTCTCGCCGACGGTGGCATCGAAACCGTCCAGCACCGGAGCAGCCGGATCCCCGGGAGCACCCACGGCACCCTCCGGAGCGTCTGCCTCAGCAGCCACGGCCGCCGCTACCTGTTGGGCGGCTTCGTCGTCGGAGACGCTCCCGTCGTTGGACACGCTCCCGTCGTTGGACACGCTCCCGTCGTTGGAGACGCTCCCGTCGTTGGAGACGCTCCCGTCGTTGGAGCCGCTCCCGTCGTCAGGAGCAGCCGCGGAGGGGATGGCCTCTCCGCTGGAGCTTGTCTCGCTAGTCGGTGCGGCCGCAGCTGGAGCGTCACCTTGTCCACCGAGCAGCTCGCGCTCCCATTCGGCCAGAGGCTCCTCAGCGCCGAGCTCCTCACCGGCGACCTCGTCGCCGCTTTTGGCTCCGGCCCGAGACACCAGACCCTCAGCGACAGCGTCAGCGACGACTCGGGTCAGCAACGTCACCGAGCGGATGGCGTCGTCGTTGCCGGGGATGGGGAAGTCGACAACGTCGGGGTCGCAGTTGCTGTCAAGGATGGCCACGATCGGGATCCCCAGCTTGCGCGCTTCGTCGACGGCGAGGTGCTCTTTGTTGGTATCAACGATCCACACCGCAGCCGGCACCCGGCCCATGTCGCGGATGCCGCCCAGGGTGCGGTCGAGCTTGTCGCGCTCGCGCGGCATCTGGAGAAGTTCCTTCTTTGTGCGGCTCGAGCCGGCGACGTCGTCGAAGTCGATTTCCTCGAGCTCCTTGAGACGCTGAATCCGCTGGTGAACCGTCTGGAAGTTGGTGAGCATGCCGCCGAGCCAACGCTGGTTGACGTAGGGCATGCCGACGCGCTTGGCCTGCTCGGAGATGGCCTCCTGGGCCTGCTTCTTCGTGCCGACGAACAAGACGCTGCCACCTGAGGCCACGGCCCCCTTGATGAAGGCGTAGCCACGGTCGATGTAGGCAAGCGACTGCTGCAGGTCGATGATGTAGATGCCGTTGCGCTCGGTCATGATGAATCGCTTCATCTTCGGGTTCCAACGTCGGGTCTGATGCCCGAAGTGAACGCCGCTCTCGAGCA
>JACCZJ010000252.1 GCA_013696065.1 Nocardioidaceae bacterium | reverse complement strand
GGCCGTTGGTTCGGACTCGCTGGCCCCGCGCCGTCCGTCGCTTAAGGGCAGGAACCCCCGGTTTCCACCGCGGAAGGAGTCACCCGCGTTCCCGGTCTCGCCCGCCGCGTGCGTGCTCAGGGGGGCGGTTGAGTAGGCGCGCTCTCGCGAATCACCGGGACAATGAGTGGTTCGTCTGTGAGACGTCGTGAAACGGCAAGGGCCGGGAGCACTCCCGGCCCGCGCTTCGTGTGCTCCTTACTCCGTGACGGTCAATTCCACGCGCATGCCCTCATCGGCGTGGTGCCCGACCGGGCAATATACCTCGTAGACGCCGGGTGTCAGGTCCAGCGTGAGCGTGCCCGACGCGCCGGGTGCCAGGTTCTCTGGCAGCTCTTCCTCGATGCCTTGGCCCTCGACCTCGAAGTTGTGCTCAACGGTGCCCGCGTTCGTTATCGCGAAGGTCGTCGGTCCCGCTGGCAACTCCATCGGCATTTCGATGGTGAACTCGCTGAGCGACACCGCGACGGTGGGCGCGGAGGCCTCGGCCGCTGGCGTTGCTTCAGCCATCATGTCCTCAGGTGGACCCACCAGGAAGGCCAGACCCACGGCGCGCTCCTGGCCATCATTGCGGATCTCACCGTTGATGCTGCCCGGGATGTAGGCGGCGTCTCCCGCTGCCAGGGTCACGGCCTCGCCAGCGGCAATCGCCTCCGAGGCCCCGCTGCTATCTCCGGTGGTCTCGGCCGTGGCCATCGCCTCGGCCAGCCCCGCGCCACGGGTCACCGTCACCGGACCCTCCACCTGGACGGTGAACGTGCCGGACTCAACAACCAATATCCCCGCCGATGGGTCACTGTCCTCGATCGGGAACCCCGCCCCCGGATCGAGACCAACGCGGGCCACAAACAGATCGGCGGGGCTCGCCACCTCCACGCCCAAGGCGAAGGCGACCGGTTCGAATGTGATGCCCTCGGGCATCATCTCCTCGGATGATGCCGGCGTTGCTTCTTGGGCGATGGCGCCCGGTTGCGTCCTGAGGACGACGGTCCCGAGCAGCACGACGATAACCACAGACAGGAGCCGTGTGAGCCGACGCATGACCTACCTCCTGATGTCCTGGCGGCCACCACCTTGGCAGCCGCGAGGGCGCATCATCGCACGGAGCATCGTGCTGTGCTGCCGGCTCGCCCGCTTGCGCTCCCCTCTCCCGTCGGGGATAATGCCGATTCGGTGCGATGCGGCGCCGGGACCTCATCACGGGAGGCCGCCATGTACATCCGTATCGTGCGAGCGCAGCAGCAGCCTGGGCAGGGTGAGGAATTGGCCCGGCGGTGGCAAGCCTTCTGGGAATCTCGGATGCCGAGCCTGCCGGGGTTCCGCCACGCGCACTTCGGCGTGAATCGCGAGGCGAATACGGCAGTGGCCATCAGCGTGTGGGACCAGCGTCCCGACCCAGCGCTCATGGAGCCGCTGGGGCAGGAGTTCCGGGCGCAAGTGACCGATATCTCGGCCGGTGAGCCGGTACTCGAAGAGTACGAGATGCTCGGCGACTTCTAAGACCCCACGCGTCGCTTGCGGGCCTGCCAGCAACACGCACGAATGACGTGACGCCAGAATCTGGCGTTGCGTCGCTACTTTGCCCCTGTATGGCGCTGCGGCCCGCTTACGTCCGCTTATGGCTCGTCGCGAATACCGCGCCCCAGGGGGCAGGAATCGCGTCCTGTGGCTAGCTGGCCGTGTCGCGGGCCGCCGCCATTGCGTCCATCGCACCGGCCACCGCCCGCGAACGGATCGACCACGGTGTCGAATGGCTCGGTGAACAGATACACCAGGTTGTCGAGGATGCACTGTTCTGAGTTGCCGAAGTGCGCCACGGCGTTCGACTTGGCGCCATAGGACCAGACGTTGTAGAGCGGCGGCGACCAGTCAGCCTCGGTGAAGGTGGCGGCGAGTTTTGCCACTTTTGGCCATTTGTCCAAAAGTGACATTTCTTCAACAATTTTCGTTATCGCTTGCCGCGACAAACCCACCGCCGCGCCGATCTCTTCCTGGGTGAAACTCGCGCACCAGATGATCGACTTCGTGCCGCACGTATCAGTCTCGAACTTTCCGCAATTGCGGAAAACATTTTTTCCAAATCTCCGGCAAACGAAGCCCAAGCCCGTGAACTGACTCGCATCCCCGATCCGGCCGAACGCGCCCAGGTCTGGGAGCAGGTCGTCACGGAGCGTGGCGAAATGACAACCGTGGTTGACGTCGCCCCGCCACGGAGCAACGTGCTAATCGGACCGCTTCTTCAGCCGGCCCTCGCCCGTGTGCACATTGAGCCAGACATCCCAGGAGTCGCGGCCACTATTGGTCACGATCCAGCCGATCAGGCAGCGCCCCTTCGGGGTGCAGGTCGAGCGGACCTGCTCGAGCGAATCCGGGAACGGGTAGCAGCGATCGTCACCGGGGGCACAGGCGACCTTCTCGGCGCGGGCCATGCCCTCGGCAATCCTCTCCTGGGTGAGTTCGGTCAGGGTCGGCTACTCCGCAAGCTCCGCCGCTGTTGGGAGGAACTCGGTCGCCTGTCTCAGAAACGACCGTTCCCACATGGCGAAGTCGGTTTTCTCGACGACGAGCGGGAAGTCACGGCGGTCGTTGCCTGCGGCAGCCAGACCCGTGCCGGCCATCACCTACGCGGGCCAACTCCCGAGGAGTTCGTTCGTGGGACTGGATGGGGCATCCAAATCGAAGGCGAAGACCTCCTGCATCTGATCCCGGAACCAGCGATCGAAGTCGGTCTGGGGGTTGGCCATGATCTCCATGAACGCGGCCTGGTCGCGATTGCTGACGACAATGAGGGTATCCCCCGCGGGATCGGTCTGCAGCCAGTACGCCTCCTCGGTGATCCCGGAGCGACGCTGGAGATCCTCGTATTCGGCCTTCCGGGGGCCGAGACTCTCGGCAAAGAGGCGACGGACCGCCTCGGTCTTGCCGGGACGAATGGGAGCAGCGATGGCGTAGGACATGAACGGTCTCCTCTCGGTGACTGCGTGCGGACTGACATGACG
>JACCZJ010000223.1 GCA_013696065.1 Nocardioidaceae bacterium | reverse complement strand
ATGTTGCGGTAATAGACGACGGTGTTTCCAACCCGGGTCTCGAGACTGCCGTAACCGCCACCTCTGACCAGCCAGGTGTTGTGGATCCGGCCACCGTGCCACAAGGTCACTTGGTGCTTGGTGCGGTCATAGCAAGCGTGCCAGCCGCCGGTCCTGCAAACATGAGGGGCGCGTCCGGGTCGGCGTACGGTGTCGCGCAGCAAGTGTGCCCAGGTCTTGTGTGTCGCCACCCCGGTGACCCGCAGCTTCTCTCGCCGCTGGTAGGTGCGCACACCTTCTCTTGTCATCGGCCCGAAGTAGCCAGTGACACCGGAGTTGTACACGCCTGCCCACGACAGGCGGTACTGCAACTCGGTCACGTGTTCGATGGAATAGACGGAGGAGTCTGAGTCTCCGTAGCGCGTGGTTTCCCGGGCCCAGCGGTCCTTGACGCCGAAACGCCCTCGCCGCCCGGCAACAGCCAGGGATCCGGGGGAGACCGACAACGTCTGCGCCGAGTCCTGCCCCGCTGCGACAGGGGGCGTGGCCTGCACAGGCGCCGCGCCGAGGCTGGCCACGAACGCGGCCGCACCGAAAACCCCGAGAACTTTCTTCATTTCAATCCTTTGTGCGCCGTTTCGCGCGGTGAACGGGCTGAGCCCAGATGATCTTGCCGATTACACAGCCTAACCGCCCACCATGAATTGGGGAATGTCTTTACCAGCGCGAGCACGGGAGCCACACGCTTGAACGGCTGGCGGCTGTTGACAGAACTCCTGGAAAGCCTCCCGAAGGGCGTCCGGTCTGACCAATTTCACTCACTGGGTTTCATCGTCGTTCGAGCGTGCTTAGACTGTTGAGATAGACCCGACATACCACTCTCGTCGGCTGGAGGACATGGTGCCGCTCTCTGAAGAGGAGCAGCGTCTGCTGGAGCAGATGGAAGAAGCGCTTACCGCGGAGGATCCGAAGTTCGCCTCCGCGTTGCGTGGTGCCTCAGCGCGTTCTCGCCACAAGAAATTGGTCATCATGGCAGCCCTCGGCTTCGCCGCTGGCGTTACCTTGTTGATGACAGGTGCCGTGTTGGCGATGACCCCAGTCGCCGTCTCTGGCTTCGTGGTCATGCTCGGCTCGGCCTACGTGGCGCTATCTCATGGCCGCCACCTCCGAAACGCCGAGCTTCCCGACAATGTGCACCCCATCTCCGACGGCCGGCAAGGCTCAGCATCGGCGCGTCAGTCAGGCTTCATGAATCGCATGGAAGATCGCTGGCGTCGCCGACGCGACGACTACTGAGTCCCTCCTCGGGCTGCCCAGTCTCGGGCGGGGCGCAGCCTGCGAATAGCCCCCTTCTCGCGCAACTGCTCCGTCTGAGCGCGCAGGTCGGGCAGGAGTGAGGCAGGGATCAGTGCCGCTCGTATCCGACGGCCACGGGCTGCTACCCGCGTCAGCGCTGACACAACCGTCCGCACGTCCTCACCGGGATGAGCGTCCGCTGGCAACGAGCTGGCATAACGGGCGCGTTCGACGCATGACGTCAGGCGGTTGAGCGCAGAAAGGCCGTCCGGGTCCTCGTACAGAAAGCGCTGGATCGAACGTCCGCGTGCTCTCGGCGTCATGGAACCGGTCCAGGGCAGGCCTAGGTCGAGCATGGTGTCGCGAAGCTCGAGCCAGGCTGCCTCCGCTGCAGACGCCCCCTCGTTGGGCTCGATCAGTCGATGGCGACGGATCGCGCGCCGCAGCAAGCCAGGCACGGCCAACGCGAGAAGCGCCGCCAAGACCATAAGCCAGCGTGTGGACGGGATCGCCCCACCAGAACCCGAGCCGGACGAGCCGGAGTCTGGCGCGACTGATGCATCGCCTGTCTCCGGGTCGAGCGACGGACGTATCCGATCGTCTGGAGCAGTTGCTGTCGGCGTACTCGGACGAGGCCCGCCTAGATCGTCGACCGATGGTCGGGGAGCATATGCGGGCAAAGGCGCACCGACTCCTGGAGTTGGCTCGAACCGCACCCAACCCACGCCCTCGAAGTACAGCTCCGGCCACGAGTGGACGTTGTCCGAGGTGAAGACGCTGTGACCTGTCCCCTCCAGCCTTTCGGGCTTCAAGAAGCCGACCACGATCCGTGACGGGATGCCAACCTCGCGGGCCATCATCGCCATCGTGGCGGCGAACTGTTGACAGAATCCCCGCCTCTTGTCGAGGAACTTGACCATGGCGTCGTAGCCGTAGCCGTAGCCCACATCCAGGTCGTAGCTGAAGTTGTCGCTGTCGCGGAAGAAGTCCTGCAGCAGAACCCCAGCCTCGTAATCGTTCGCCGCCCCTGACACGACCGCTCGCGCGGTGACCCCGATCGCGGAGGGGACGTCCGCGGGCACTTGCGCGTAGCGATCGGTGATGTCCTCCGGCGCTGCGTCGGCCGACCTGAGCTGCTCTGTCGTGGGTTCCACGGTCCGATATTCCACGGAGTAGTCAGTGGGTGGCTCGCTTGACTCTGATGCTCCCGTGACCGTTTGATCCGCAGACACAAACATCCAGTCGTCGCCAGCCTGGACAAGCCGGCTGGCGAACGGAACCGGCAGCCATGCGCTGTCGCTCGGGAAGTTGCTGGTAGGTGAAATCACCAGGTTGCGGTCTTCGCCACCCACCGCCGGCAACAACCCCACCGGAGCTGGCAGGTCTTGATCCAGCCGCAGAGTCTCAGCCAGATTGATCGGCCGGGTTCGCCACGCGTCCGGACCGGGTTCGTAGAGCACTGCCAGGCGAAGGTACTCGGGTCGGTCGTCGCTTTGCACCACCAAGACATCCACCGGATCCGAGCGCTTCAGGCTTTGCGCCAGGCTGACCATCGGGTCGTCGAAAGTGAGGGTGCCGCCATTACCGACGCCCCGGCCGGGCTGCCGTCCGCCGTCCAGAATCGAGGGCGCGAACGCTGGTATGACAAAGGGCAGCACCACTGCGGCCGACAAGGCCAAGAAAGTCACTTTGCGACCCGTCGAGGTCAAGCCAGAGGTATCGATGCCGTCACCAACTCCCCACGGTGCCTCCGAGCGGCTGACCAGCCTCCCCCAGTGGACGAGGCGGTCTCGCTCGGCGGTCGTGAGCATGGCGATGTAGCCGATGGCGCCTGGGACGAACGCGTAGACAGGAATGCCCTTGGGCAGAGCTGCCACGGGGACGGTGTAGAGGGCGAGCAACGGCAGCCCCGCCAACGGCACTCGCCCCAGACCCACGGCCAAGAGGTCGACACCGATCGCCACCAGGGCGATGAAGAACACCACCATGAGCGTCAAGCCCGCGCTCTCCGGAGCCGGCGCGGCGTACTCCTGCGCCGTCTCTGCCCCCGCGCGAAGCACCCGTTCCACGCGGTCGAAGGTCGCTTCGGTCGGTAGGACGTGGTATTTCAGCCGTCCGCCGTACCCGATGGCGAGTAGCTCGAAAAGCAGCAGGAGCTGCACGCCAAGAACGACGTGCCACGGCGCTCGAACTTGTCTCAGGACCGCGCCGGCACCGACCAGTGAGGCGGCGAGGACGGCACCGATGAAAACGAACCGCTTGTCGGCCAGCGCCGGGTAGAAGCTCAGTGATGTGGCAACAGTCGTGACCCAACCCAGGCCGGCCATTTTGTGTCGTTCCATCGTGCCCCGCATCATGGCGATAGGGGCCTCTCCGTGACACCGGCATCGATGAGGTCGCCTCGCGCAGCTGGTGCGGCTGTCGCGAAGTCGCCCCAGAGCGCCGGCAACCGGTCGCTCGGGCCGGCGATCGTCACCGACCAGCCCTGGCGCTGCAAGGTCACTGCTCGGTTCCGCACCGTGGCGAGGTCGCCGGCTCCGACCTTGTCGGCTCTCGCCCAGGCGGCTACGTCGAGCAGGATGCACAGGCATCGGGTCGAACCAGCTCGCATCCGTGACAACGCCGCCAAGTCTGTGGGGCTGACAGCTCCGAGCACGGCGATGACAAGACCACTCGAATGCTGCTCGCCACCGCCCGCGAACTCTTGTCGGGCGCTCGTCTGCATGACCGCCAACGAGTCCAGGAGCAGTTGCACCTCTGCCGGACCGCTGATGCCGCGCTCGTGCCAGTCCGATGTGGAGCTGGGTGGACCGTCAGTCAGCATGCGGACGGTGAAGCCTTGGCGGGCCAAATGGGCGCCGATCGAGGCCACAGCCGAGACGGCGAACTCAAACGACGATGCGGGACCAGCACCGCGATGTGCACCGGAGCGGGTGTCAAGCAGCAAGGTGGCCCGGCTCTGGTGTGGCTGTTCTTCGCGACGGACCATCAACTCGTCGGCGCGGGCAGTCGACCGCCAGTGGATCCGACGCAGATCGTCACCGAGGCGGTACTCGCGGACCATGACGTCTTCGGCGCCTGCCGCCGCGAAGGCGCGCGGGCGGTTATCGCCAGTGCCCGACCAGTCACCCGAGACGCGGACAGCCGGCAGGGCAACCACCTGCGGCGTGACGATCAGCGTGGCTCGACTCGTGAACGACCGGTTGAGCTCGACAAATCCGAAGGGGTCGCTGATGCGTACGTTCAGGGGTCCGATATCGAAGCGGCCTCGAACCTCAGAGCGGACGATGTATTGCATCGACCGGTGCCAGCGTGGCCGCAACTGATCGAGCACAAATCGTGGCCGAGTGCCGAGGACGTAGGGCACCTGATCCTCGAGCAGCATCAACCCCGTCGGGAAGCGGCCGGGGTTGTCGAGCGTGAGGGTGACGGTCGCGCCCTGACCGACCTCCACCCTCGTCGAGGAGATCTCTCGCGAACACGTCAGGAGATATCGAGACCGGTGAGCGATCAGCGCGGTGATGACGGGGAGCCCGATCAGCAGGAGTCCGACACGCAGGAGGTCGCGTTGCCCCAGCACGATGGCGCAGAAGGCGCTGGTCAGTCCCGCGGACAGGAAACCACGGCCCCGGGTGGTCAGCGTGGAGAGCATTCCGCGAGTCACAGCTGCCGGCTAATCGCCTCGCCGACCCGGCGAGGTGGGGTCGGGGATGGGGAGGGAGCGCAACAGGGCGCTGATGATCTGTTCGGATCCGCGCCCCCCCATCTGAGCCTCCAGGTTGGTGATGAGGCGGTGAGCCAGCACGGGCACCGCGAGGGTTTGCAGGTCGTCGGGGATCACGTAGTCGCGCGCTTCGAGCGCCGCATGGGCACGGGCCGCTCGCACTAGGTGCAAGCTAGCCCGCGGCGAGGCTCCGAGGCGCAGGTCCGGCGAGCGACGCGTGGCAGAGGTGATGTCCACGGCATACTGCTTTACCGCATCAGAGATGTGCACGGTCCGCACGACGTCGACCAATTTGGCGATTTCAGCGCCATCGGTGACCGGCTCCAGATCGTCGAGGGGATTGGCAGCCGAGTGAGAGTCGAGCATCGCCAGCTCTGACCGTGGGACCGGGTAACCCATGGAAACGCGGGCCATGAATCTGTCGCGCTGCGCCTCGGGCAAGGTATAGGTGCCCTCCATCTCGATCGGGTTCTGGGTGGCGATGACCATGAAGGGCGCGGTCAGCTCGTATGTCGTGCTGTCGACCGTGACCTGCCGCTCCTCCATGCACTCGAGCAGAGCCGATTGCGTTTTGGGAGAGGCTCGATTGATCTCGTCACCCACCACGATGTTGGCGAACACTCCGCCAGGGCGGAACTCGAACTCACGCGTGTCGCGGTTATAGATGGACACGCCGGTGAGGTCAGACGGCAGCAGGTCGGGGGTGAACTGGATGCGTTTGACCGAGCAGTCGATCGATCTGGCCAGGCTTTTGGCCAACATGGTCTTGCCCACGCCAGGGACATCTTCAATGAGCAGGTGACCCTCCGCGAGTAAGACCGTGATCGCTGTCCGCACGACGTCAGATTTGCCCTCGATGATGCGCTCGATGTTCTTGCCCACCCGGTCGGTCACCGCAGCGAGAGTCTCGAAGCTACTCATTGATCTCCTTGTGAGCGTCGACGAAATGTCCGCCCGAAGCGCGCCGTCTCTCCTCGATCTTGTCACCTTCACCAAGGGGCGGCCCGAGATCTCTCGATAACGATGTTATGACGCGCGAGGGTTCCCCGACGTTCCCCGCCTGACTTATCGCCTCGCCCCGCCTCCTGCGCCGAGTCCCGTTAGCCCCACAAGAAACCGGGGGTGTCGCAGGCGCGCGAGGGGCGGGCCTGATGCGACGCGCAGGAGGAAAGGGGTTGGTGGGTGGGGATATGTGGAGTAAAGTGGCGCGAAATGGAGGACTCGGGAGGAGGCAGCCATGTTTCTCGGAACGCATACTCCGCGTCTGGACGATAAGGGGCGCCTCATCCTCCCGGCCAAGTTCAGAGATGACCTCTCCGAGGGGCTGGTCGTGACCAAGGGCCAGGAGCGCTGCCTCTATGTCTGGCCGAGCGCCGAGTTCCGCTCCTTCACCGCGACGCTCGGGCGGACCCCCGTCACCGACAAGCGGGGTCGTGACTTCATGCGCATGCTCTCGGCGGGAGCCTCAGCAGAGAACCCCGACAAGCAGGGCCGGATCACCCTGCCCCAGTCATTGCGTGATTACGCCGGCCTGGACAGGGACTGCGTCGTGATCGGGGCATTCAACCGCGTCGAAATCTGGGACGCCGGGGCGTGGAACACCTATAACGCAGCCCAAGAGGAAGTGTTCGCTGACTGGTCAGAGGAGGTACGAGCCGTGCCTACGGAAACCTGAGGTCACCAGGCCGACGCTCGCGCGACTCGGCCTCCGGACCGCCTCTTCGCCTCACCTGTCACACCTTCCCCGGTGCCAGGCGAGCACCGAAGAAGCGGGCGGGGACCTGGCCGCACGAACAGGCCGTGAACTGAGCGCACCACCCGCGAAAGCAACGCTGGTCAACCAGTCGAAGGGTCGAGTATGTCGAGTTCAAGCGTCTTCACCACCCAGCAACAAGAGCCACCCCTTCGCCGGGTCCGCGAAGAGG
>JACCZJ010000179.1 GCA_013696065.1 Nocardioidaceae bacterium | reverse complement strand
GTGCCGCTGCTGTGGCGTAGGCGGCGAGCGCGTTGGCGAAGAGCAATAGTGCCGAGCCCAAGAACGCGGGGAACAGGAGGGGAATCGCGATGCTGCGCCAGTACTGCCACGTCGTCGCACCGAGATTGTCGGCCGCCTCCCGCCACTGCGGACGGATGCCGTCGACAGCGGGCAGGAACACGATCACCATGAGTGCGATCTGGAAGAGGCTGTAAACCAGAATCAGACCGTTGACCGAGTACAGCCACAGACTGCCGCCGATGTCCACGTCGGCAACGTCCCTCAACGCCCGGGTGAACGTCCCCTCTGGCCCGTAGGCCGCAACGAAAGCGAACGCCAACGTGACCCCGCCGAACTGAGCTAGCACGCCACAGAGGCTCGTCACGAGACGTCGCAGCAACCCCCGTGGGTTGGCGGTAGAGATCGCGTAGGCGACGACCGCTCCCGCTAAGGCCCCCAGCACGGCAGTAGCGAGGGCAAGCCAAACCGTCCGAACGGTGACCCGGAGCATCGTCGGGTCCTTCAAGGCCGCAATACCGCCGAGGTTGAAGCGACCGTCGACGGTGACTGCCCCGATGATCACGACGATGGTCGGGATCAGAAGGAAGATCGTCACGTACGCCAGGAATGGCACGAGCCCCAGACTCGCGCCAATCCCTCGACGTCTCGAGGCCACGGTTAGCCCCTGACCTCAGCCCAGTTCTCCTTCAGGTAGGCGCCTGCCTTGACGGTCTGCTTGTCGGTGATGAAGATCGGGTCGCCCTCGACGGGTGGGAGCGCCTTGAAGGCCTCTTCGTCGATGGTTCCGGCTTCGACCATGGCCTCTTGGCGCACTGGGCGAGCGCCGCCTTGTAACCAGAGGTTCTGCCCCTCATCGGAGTAGAGGAACTCCTGCCACAGGCGGGCAGCCGCCGGGTGCGGCGCCTCCTTGTTGATCGCCTGGAAGTAGTAACCGCCGACCACAGCCTCGTTGGGTACGACGACCTTCCACGACGGCAGCGTCTTCACCTGCGCTGCGTTGAGGTAATCCCAGTCGATGACGACCGGGGTCTGGCCGGACTCGGTCGTGGCGGCTGACGGGTCGACAGGCAAGAAGTTGCCCGCCTCGTCAAGCTTCTTGAAGAACTCGACACCGGGGGCGATGTCATCTGGTGAACCCCCGTTGGCGATCGACACCATCATCACCCCGATGAAGGCCGCACCGGCTGCGGTGGGGTCGCCGTTGAGCGCGACCGCGCCTTCGAAGTCCGGGCCTAGCAGATCCTCGACCTTGGTGACGTCCGGCACCTTCTCGGAGTCGTAGCCGATCGACATGTAGCCGCCGTAGTCGTTGACCCAAAGTCCGTTCTCGTCCTTGAGATCGTCGGGGATGTCATCCCAGGTCTGCACCTTGTATTCGGCGAACATGTCGGTGTTGGCGAGCGCCACGGACTGGCTGACGTCGAACACGTCGGGCGCCCGGTCGGTCCCCGCAAGCTTCTTTGCCGTGTTGATCTCGGTCTGGCTGTCGGTGTCGGGCAGCGCCGAGTTGATCTTGATGTCGTACTTCGCCTGGAAGGCATCGATGATGGCGCCGTAGTTGGCCCAATCAGGCGGCAAGGCGATGACATTGAGCTCGCCCTCCTCCTCGGCCTGGGTCACCAGCTTTGCCAGGTAGTCCTCGGGTGCCTCTTCGGTGTTTTGGCCTTCGTTGCTGGCCTGCTCGGGGTCTGCAGCCGTGTCATCTTCAGGTGGCGCGCATGCCGCCAGTGACACGGTGACAGCCGCGGCTGCCAGCATGCTGAGTGCGGTCGTTCGTGATCTCACAGAAATCCTCCAGGTGCAGACGAAGTTGGCCACTTGCAGACAACCACAGCGCGAGTTAACCCTGCAATGACCACAGGTGTACGGCGGGGCAAGATGTCGTAACACCTTGGACTTGTCTCGGAAGGCGCACATACTCGCCTAGTCCATCGACATGAGCAGCAGCGGAGGAGCAGCGTGCAACTGGTCAAGCGCGCAACGTCTCCTCGCGGCGAACTGACCCTGAGCCGTCGCGACGATGGCAGTCTCACGCTCCGAGTGAACGGCGTGTTCGTCATGGACACAGCCGAGACCTCCACCGAGCGCCTGCTGGCCCGCCGGACGATCGACGCGTTGGCCAGCAGGCGACGCGCGGACAAGTCCACCGGCTACCGGGTGTTGATTGGCGGACTGGGCCTCGGCTTCACATCGCACGAGCTGCTGCTGGACTCGCGGGTCGACTGCATCGTCGTGGCCGAGATCGAGCCAGATCTGGTGCAGTGGCACCGGCAGGGGCTGATCGACATAC
>JACCZJ010000172.1 GCA_013696065.1 Nocardioidaceae bacterium | reverse complement strand
GGTCCGGGTCATACCTGTCAGTGCGGCGAGTAGTTGGGGGCTTCGATGGTCATCTGGATGTCGTGGGGATGGGACTCCTTCAGACCTGCCGCCGTGATCCGCACGAAACGTCCCCGGTCCTTCAGCTCGGGCAGGCTGTGGGCACCCACGTAGAACATCGACTGGCGCAGGCCACCCACCAGCTGACCGGCCACCGCTGCGAGCGGCCCCCGAAAGGGGACCTGGCCCTCGATGCCCTCAGGCACGATCTTGTCGTCACTGCGGACGTCGGCCTGGAAATACCGGTCTCTGGAGAACGATCGCTCGCCGCGTGAGGCCATGGCGCCCAGTGAACCCATGCCGCGGTAGCGCTTGAACTGCTTGCCGTTGACGAAGACCAGCTCGCCGGGGCTCTCCTCGCAGCCGGCCAGCAGCGAGCCCAACATGACCGTGTCGGCGCCGGCCACGAGTGCCTTGGCGATGTCGCCGGAGTATTGCAGCCCGCCGTCGCCGATGACGGGTACACCGGCGGGCTTGCACGCCAGTGACGCCTCATAGATGGCAGTGACCTGGGGGACGCCGATGCCCGCGACGATGCGGGTGGTGCAGATCGATCCGGGCCCCACGCCGACCTTGACCGCGTCGACCCCTGCGTCGACGAGCGCCTGAGCGCCGGCGCGGGTCGCGATGTTGCCACCGATCACTTGGACCTGCTTGGTCGCGGGGTCGGACTTGAGCTTGCGAACGAGGTCGAGCATGAGCCGGGCGTGGCCGTTGGCGACGTCCGGAACGAGCACATCGACTCCGGCCTCGACCAATGCCTTGACCCGGTCCCAGGCGTCGCCAAAGTAGCCGATGGCTGCGGCGACCACGAGGCGGCCCTGCCCGTCCTTGGTGGCGAGGGGGTACTGCTCGGACTTGACGAAGTCCTTGACCGTGATCAGTCCGGTGAGGCAATTTTCTTGGTCGACCAGAGGGAGCTTTTCGAGCTTGTGCTTGGCCAGGAGCGCCGCCGCATCCTCGGCCGAGATGCCCGCGGGAGCTGTGACGAGGGGCATGGGCGTCATCACATCTCGGACCGTACGGCGGTCCCACTCCGACGCGGTGACGAAGCGCAGATCTCGATTGGTGATGATGCCGAGCAGGTGCTGGTGCTCGTCGACCACGGGCAGACCCGACACCCGGTATTTGCCGCACAGCTCGTCGAGCTGGCTCAGCGTCGCGTCAGGGGCCACCGTGACCGGGTGGGCGATCATGCCTGACTCCGACCGCTTGACCAGGTCGACCTGGCTGGCCTGGTCTGCGATCGACAAGTTGCGGTGCAAGACCCCGATGCCGCCTTGACGCGCCATCGCGATCGCCATCCGGGACTCGGTAACCGTGTCCATCGCACTTGACACGAGGGGCACTCGTACGTCGATCTCTCGGGTCAGCCGGGCGGTGGTGTCGACCTCGCTCGGCACCACATCTGTCTCGCCTGGCAGCAGCAGCACGTCGTCGAAGGTGAGGGCCAGGGTGGAGAAGGGGTCATGGGCGTCGCTGGACGTCAACTTCATGCTCCCATCGTACGGTCGCGGCCCGCCAATCCCGGCAGCAGCGAGCCGAGGCATGACGGAGGGCCCGGCGAAAAATCCACCGGGCCCCTCATCTGTGATGCTGCGATGCTAGCCGCGCGACCCGGCTATCGGGTCAGGCGGCGCGGAACGGGTCAGTGACCGTGGCCATGTCCCTGGCCACCGCCGGCCTGAGGCTCCTCATCGGCGGGCTTCTCGACCACCAGCGTTTCCGTGGTGAGCAGCAGAGCAGCGATCGACGCGGCGTTGATCAGAGCCGAGCGGGTCACCTTGAGGGGGTCCAGCACGCCCTGGGCAACCAGATCGCCATACTCACCGGTGGCTGCGTTGAAGCCCTTGCCTTCACCGTGCTCGCGGACCTTGGCGACAACGACATAGCCCTGGTCGCCACCGTTCTCGGCGATCCAACGGAGCGGTTCGTCAACGGCGCGACGGACAATACGCACACCCGTGGCTTCGTCCCCGCTCAACCCGAGCTCACCGTCTAGCGCTGACGCGGCGTGGACCAGCGCAGAACCACCACCCGCAACGATGCCTTCTTCGATGGCTGCGCGGGTTGCGGAGACGGCGTCCTCGATGCGGTGCTTCTTTTCCTTGAGCTCGACCTCGGTCGCGGCGCCGACCTTGACGACGCAGACGCCACCGGCGAGCTTGGCGAGACGCTCTTGCAGCTTCTCGCGGTCCCAGTCGGAGTCGGTGTTGTCGATCTCAGCCTTGATTTGATTGACGCGGCCGCTCACCTCTGACTGCTCGCCGCCACCGTCGACGATAGTGGTGTCGTCTTTAGTGATGACGACGCGGCGGGCCGTGCCGAGCACCTCGATGCCGACCTGGTCGAGCTTGAGCCCGATGTCCGCCGACACCACCTGCGCGCCGGTCAGCACTGCGATGTCTTGCAACATCGCCTTACGACGGTCGCCGAAGGCGGGTGCCTTGACCGCGGCGGCGTTGAACGTGCCGCGGATCTTGTTGACGACCAGGGTGGACAGAGCCTCACCGTCGATGTCCTCGGCGATGATGAAGAGCGGCTTGCCGGCCTGCACGACCTTTTCGAGCAGGGGCAGCAGGTCGCCGATCGAGGAGATTTTGCCCTGGTTGAGCAGGATGTAGGGGTCGTCGAGGACGGTCTCCATCCGCTCTGCGTCGGTGACGAAGTAGGGCGAGATGTAGCCCTTGTCGAACTGCATGCCCTCGGTGAACTCGAGCTCGGTGCCGAGAGTGTTCGACTCCTCGACGGTGATGACACCGTCCTTGCCGACCTTGTCGAACGCCTGGGCGATCAGCTCGCCGATGTGCGAGTCGCGTGCCGAGATGGTCGCCACGTGAGACATGTCCTCGGTCGAGTCGACGTCGCGGGCGGCCTTGCCGAGGGCCTCGTTGACGGCCTCGACGGCAGCGTCGATGCCCTTTTTGAGGCTCATGGGATTGGCGCCCGCGGCGACAGCGCGCAAGCCCTCGTGCACGAGTGCCTGGGCGAGAACTGTGGCGGTCGTGGTGCCGTCACCCGCGACATCGTTGGTCTTGGTGGCGACCTCTTTGGTGAGCTGCGCCCCGAGGTTCTCGAACGGGTCATCCAGCTCGATCTCACGGGCAACGGTCACACCGTCGTTGGTGATCGTGGGTGCGCCCCACTTCTTGTCGAGTACGACGTATCGGCCCTTGGGGCCAAGCGTCACCTTGACGGTGTTGGCGAGCGCGTCGACTCCGCGCTCGAGGGCTCTGCGAGCATCCTCGTCGAACTCAAGAATCTTTGGCATTACACGTCCTTCTCAGGGTTGCAGCGCTGCGAGCTTCGAGAGGATTGGCCTCCCGCAGCCTCGGGCTGGCGGGGTGGAGATATCAGCTCGCACGCAAATGGCGCGAGTCTAGGAAGATGGCGACGCCCCGGGACCCGGAGAAAACGGGTTCGCCGGGGCGTGGCCGAGATGCTGTGGTGCTGGGGTGACTACTTGTCGACGACGGCGAGGACGTCGCGGGCGGAGAGGATGAGGTACTCCTCGCCCGCATACTTGACCTCGGTGCCGCCGTACTTGCTGTAGATGACCTTGTCACCGACGGAGATGTCGAGTGGAACGCGGTTGCCGCTGTCGTCGACACGTCCGGGGCCCACCGCCAGGACTTCGCCCTCTTGGGGCTTTTCCTTGGCGGTGTCGGGGATGACCAGCCCAGAAGCGGTGGTCTGCTCGGCCTCGAGCGTTTGAACGAGAATGCGGTCTTCGAGCGGCTTGATGCTGACTGACACTTGGCGATCCTCACCTTTCACGGGATGAGAGATGTACTTTGCGAGAACAGGGATGCGAGCAGCCACGTCGTCGCGGGTGCCGTGAGCTAGTCGCGGTTGGCACTCATGCTGCAAGAGCCAACTCCGAATCTAATTGCTAGTTAGCACTCGGTCAAGCCGAGTGCCAGTTTGGCGGAGGAACGACGCCAAATCTCCTCGGACTTGTCAGAAACTGGGGCGACTATAGCCGTCTCAGTTTCTGACAGGTCGGAGAGGGGTGAGTAGGCGGGCGGGCTTAGCAGGAGGGCGGCGTAGCGCCGGGCACGTCCACGGGTGCATGGCCCAACGGCACCGCGTCGCCCACCAAGACGTCGACCAGTGCCGCCATCGCCTGTGGCGTCGAGCCGTACAACGCGAGCTTCGCCCTGGTGGCCGACGAGTCGGCTAGCACATAG
>JACCZJ010000167.1 GCA_013696065.1 Nocardioidaceae bacterium | reverse complement strand
TGGCGAGAGGCGGCAGAGAACCTCGGGGCCACTACCTGGCAGTACTGGCGCAGCATCGGCATACCTCTGCTGTTCCCAGCCTTCCTGGGCTCCGCGCTGCTGCTCTTCGCCAATGCGCTGGCCGCCTATGCCACGGCCGCGGCCCTTGTCACCCAAGGCGCGCCCATTCTGCCGCTGCAGATTCGCGCAGCGTTGCAAAGTGAAGTGGTTCTCGGGCAGGAGAATCTGGGTAATGCCATCGCGCTCGAGATGATCGTCATCGTTGCTGTGGTGATGTTCGCCTACAGCCGGTTGGAGCGTCGTACGTCGGGGTGGCTTCGATGAGCACGGCGACCACCCGGCAACGCAAGCTAGTGGGCTTCCGCTGGGTGGTTCTCAGCCTGACGGGCCTGTTCGTCGGCCTTCCCCTGTACTCGCTGTACGCCTTCAGCACTCGGGAGACAACCGTCTCCGGCAAATGGGACGCCTGGCGGGCACTGACAGAAGACCCCGCGCTCACCGAGGCCATCAAGATCACTTTGGAACTGGCGGTGCTCACGGCGGTCGGCATGCTCGTCTTGTTGTTGCCCACGATGATCTGGGTGCGTCTCAAAGTCCCGCAGGCCAGGCGGTTGATGGAGTTCTTGTGCCTGTTGCCGTTGACGCTGCCGGCGATCGTCATCGTCGTGGGCATCCAAAATGTGCAGAAGTGGGTCAACTACCTGGTCACGGACGGCGCCTTGAGCCTGGCCTTCCCTTACGTGATCTTGGTTCTGCCCTTCTGCTATCGAGCCCTCGACACCGGGCTGTCGGCGATCGACGTGAATACCCTCTCCGAAGCCGCTCGCGGCCTCGGCGCTAGCTGGTTCACCGTCGTCACTCGCATCATCGTGCCCAACTTGGTGTCGGCCATCTTGTCGGCGACGTTTCTGGCTGTCGCTCTCGTCTTGGGGGAGTTCACATTCGCCTCCTTGCTTCTCTACGACAACTTGCAAGTGGTGATAGCGGCATACAGCCTGCGCGATGCCCGGGTCAGCATGGCCGCCTCGTTCGCGGCCCTCGGGTTTGCTTTTGTCTTGTTGATTGGCCTGTCGTTCATCGGGACACGGCGCAGAGTTCGGGAGGCCCAGTGAGCACATCTGCCGCCGCGGGCGCACAGTCCGTCGCAGGTATGTCGACCAGCGCGTCCCCTGCCTCACCCGGAGTCGAAGTCCGACTCGTTCAGCTCACACGCACTTTCGGCGAAGTGCGGGCTCTAGACGGGCTCGACCTGACTTTGGCGCCCGGCGAGCTGGTGGCGTTGCTCGGCCCTTCTGGCTGTGGCAAGACCACTGCGCTGCGCATCCTCGCCGGACTCGACGATGCCACCTCCGGCCAGGTGCTGGTCGCCGGCAAAGACGTCTCCGGCGTTTCGGCCAACAAGCGCGACATGGGCATGGTGTTCCAGGCTTACAGCCTCTTCCCGCATATGACGACGCGGCAAAACGTCGAGTTCGGTCTCAAGCTGCGCAAGATCTCAGCTGGTGAGCGCAAAAAGCGAGCGATGCACATGCTCGAGCTGGTGGGGCTGGAGACCCAGAGCGAGCGCTACGCCCACCAGCTGTCCGGCGGCCAGCAGCAGCGGGTCGCCCTCGCGAGGGCGCTGGCCTTCGAGCCCTCGGTCTTGCTCCTCGACGAGCCGCTGTCGGCCCTCGACGCGAAGGTTCGTGCCCAGTTGCGCGACGAGATCCGCCGCGTACAGGTCGAGGTGGGCACGACCACCTTGTTCGTGACCCATGACCAAGAAGAAGCGCTGGCTATCGCAGACCGGGTCGGCGTCATGAGGGCTGGGAGGCTCGAGCAGATCGCCGCACCGGAAAAGCTGTACTCTGAGCCGTCCAGCCAGTTCGTGGCTGAATTCGTCGGCCTGACGAACCGGTTGCCTGCCGAGGTCAAAGCAGGGGTGGCCACCGTGGCCGGCACTTCCGTGCCCACCTTGCCGGGGTCACTGTCGGACGGCTCAGGGGTCGCGCTGGTGCGACCCGAATCGGTGCATATCTCGGCGGCCGACGCGGCTGACTGCAACGCGACGGTGGTGACTGCCAGTTTCCTGGGAGCCATCTCGCGACTCACCATCGACACAGACGACCAGACAACGATGGTGGCCCAGGTGCCGCGCACCAGCATCGCCGGTGTCGGAGCCGGCGACCGGGTGGCCGTCACCATCGACCCTGCTCCGGTTCTTGTCGTGGCCTCCTGAGCGGCCACGGAGCGGTCGGCACCGAGGGCCGCGACTGCCGCGTGGAGCAGGGTGAGGCAAAATCTGGGAATGCAACAACTCTCCTCGCTCGACGCACAGTTCCTCCACATCGAGTCACCGACCACCACCGGTCACGTCGGCGGCTTGTTGCTGCTCGACCCCGCCGAGGCGCCAGATGGCATTCTCACTCTCGACGGGCTGAGGGAGGTCCTGGAGCCGAGGCTGCATCTCGCCCCCATGCTCCGGCAGCGTCTCGTCACCGTGCCGCTCGGCCTGGCGCGCCCGTATTGGGTCGACGACCCCGACTTCGACATCGAGTTCCACCTCCGAGAGATTGCGCTGCCAGAGCCTGGTGACGACGCGCACCTCAGTGAGCAGGTCGGCCGCATCCATGCGCGGCCCCTCGACCGAGCTAGGCC
>JACCZJ010000133.1 GCA_013696065.1 Nocardioidaceae bacterium | reverse complement strand
GCTCAACCCTGCGTTGAGGTGCTGCTCCGGCGAGTAGCGTGACTCGGCATACACCACCCCATCGGAAACCAGATCCTCCACGCTTTCGCGTGCAACGCGACGCAGCTGATCAGCGGTCTGCATCACTGCGATGGTGTGATCGAAGGTCTCTAGATAGCGCACGAGGCTGCCGGAGCTCGCCGAGTCGACGAACCAGCGATCCAGGCCTGCCGCATCGCCGACAGGCAGCTCGTGGCCGACCTGGTCGGCGAGCTCGACGAGCGTCTGTGGTCGAAGCCCCCCGTCGAGGTGGTCGTGCAGCACGGCCTTGGGGGCGTCGATGAAGCGTCGGTCCGCTGACTGATGCATGAGGCTATCCTCCCAGGTAGTCCTACCCCTCCCCTGTGTCATTCCCGCCTGCGACGGAAAGCCGCCCATGGAGCCACCCACCAGCACCCATCCACAGCCGGTCGCGATCGTAACGGGCGCGGCCCGTGGCATCGGTGCTGCGGTGTCGAGCCGGCTCAGCAGCGACGGCTTTAGCGTCGCCGTACTCGACCTCGACGAAGGCGCCTGCGCCGCGACCGTCGAAGCGGTGCAATCTGCTGGCGGCAGGGCATTGGGAGTCGGTGTCGATGTGGCCGACGGCCCGTCCGTCGAAGCAGCTGTCGGTCGGGTGGCGGCGGAGCTGGGTCCGCCGACGGTGCTCGTCAACAACGCTGGCATCACGCGCGACAATCTGCTCTTTAAGATGAGCGAGGACGACTGGGATGCGGTGTTGCGCGTGCACCTGCGCGGAGCGTTCTTGATGAGCAAGGCGACGCAGGCGCATATGACCGCGGCCCGCTGGGGTCGCATCGTCAATTTGTCCAGCACGTCGGCGCTTGGCAACCGCGGCCAGGCTAACTATTCCGCTGCGAAGGCGGGTATGCAGGGCTTGACCAAGACGCTCGCCATCGAGCTGGGCAAGTTCGGTGTGACCGTCAACGCGATTGCGCCCGGCTTCATCGTGACCGACATGACCGCCCAGACGGCCGCGCGTCTCGGCGTGAGTTTCGAGGATCTCCAGGCCGCCCGGGCAGCCGAGACTCCCGTGCCCCGGGTGGGAACCCCTGACGACATCGCGCACGCCGTTGCCTTCTTTGTGAGCGAGGGAGCCTCTTTCGTCTCCGGCCAGGTGCTCTACGTCGCAGGCGGCCCCGTTGCCTAACCCCCATCCCCGGGGCTTCACGGATCTGAAGGCGTTGACCGCCGCTGTCGGTGACGACCTCGGGGTCAGCGACTGGCTCACGATCGACCAGCCACGCATCGACGCCTTCGCGGAGGCGACCGGCGACCGGCAGTGCACCCCTGCCGATGTGGATCGGGCTGCACAGCGTCCGCACGCCAGCACTATCGCGCACAGCTACCTCGTCTTGTCGCTCCTGCCCGCCCTCGTCGCTTCGATCGTGTCGTACGACGGCTGGCCGACCCGCCTCAACTACGGCTCGAACAAGGTGCGCTACCCGGCGCCAGTCACATGCGGGAGCCGGGTCCGTGCCCAAGCCACCCTCGTGGCCGTCACCCCCACATCCGCCGGTCTGCAGGTGACCACTCGCGTCACGCTCGAGCATGAGTACGGCGGCCAGCTGCAACCTAGGCCAGCCCTTGTCGCCGACGTACTGACCCTGCTGGTCGACTAGCCGCGAACGGGACTGGATTGTGGTCGCTCCAGCCGCCACATACGCGTCACCTTCCTCAAGCGAGCAGGTCAGAAAGTCAGGTAAGACGCCCGAGGATGACGTCGCGGGGCGCCGGGGCGCCGGTGGCGCCTGGACCGGCCGGAGCCTCGATGTCGAAGGCCCCCTCGAGGGACTGTTCGGCGCGGGCGAAGCGTCTCTCGTCGTCGCTGTGCAGCGTCACGAGGGGCCTCCCCTCCTTAACCGTGTTGCCTGGCTTGGCGTGCAGCACCACCCCGGCGCCAGCCTGAACCGGGTCCTCCTTGCGGGCACGCCCAGCGCCGAGACGCCAAGCCGCCATACCCACTGCGAGGGCATCGAGGCGGGTCAGGACACCCGACGACGGCGCCAGCACCTGGTGCCTTTCGCGGGCTGTAGGCAGGTCGGCGTCGACGTCACCCCCTTGGGCGGTGATCATCGCGCGCCACACGTCCATCGCGGACCCGTCGGCCAGCTTGTCGGCAGGATCGACCTCCTCGCGACCTGCGGCGAGGAGCATCTCGCGCGCCAAAGCCAGCGTCAGCTCGACCACATCGTCCGGTCCCCCACCCGCCAGCACGTCGAGAGACTCCTGCACCTCGAGCGCATTGCCAGCAGTCCCCCCGAGGGGCGTCGCCATGTCGGTCAAGAGCGCCACAGTCGTGACGCCAGCATCGCGACCGAGGTCGACCATCGTCTGGGCGAGCTCGCGAGCATCGTCCAGGTTCTTCATGAAGGCGCCGGATCCCACCTTGACGTCGAGCACCAACGCCGCCGTGCCCTCGGCGATCTTCTTGCTCATAATCGACGAAGCGATCAGCGCAATGGCCTCCACTGTCCCCGTCACGTCTCGCAGCGCATACAGCTTCTTGTCCGCCGGGGCCAGTGTCGAACCTGCCGCGCAGACCACCGCCCCGACCGACTCAAGCTGAGCCATCATCTCGTCGTAGGACAGGTCCGCCCGCCAGCCGGGGATCGACTCCAGCTTGTCGAGCGTGCCACCGGTGTGGCCGAGGCCTCTACCGGACAGCTGCGGGACGGCGACCCCGCAGGCAGCGACCAAAGGAGCGAGCGGCAACGTGATCTTGTCTCCGACGCCTCCGGTTGAGTGCTTGTCGACGGTTGGGCGCGACAGGCGCGTGAAGTCCATCCGCTCCCCTGACGCGATCATCGCGGTGGTCCAGCGGCTGATCTCGCGACGGTCCATCCCGTTGAGCAAGATCGCCATTGCCAGCGCTGACATCTGTTCGTCGGCCACCACGCCGCGGGTGTACGCGTCGACGACCCAGTCGATCTGTTCGTCACTCAGCGCTGCCTTGTTGCGCTTGGTGACGATCACCTCGACGGCATCATGTGTCTCAGGCATGGGTTCCCCCTGTTCCCTGGTTACCGGTATGTCGACTTAGCCCCTCAGCACAAAGGTCGGACGCCGCTGCGGCTCTCTCGCAAGCCGCGGCCAGGGGTATGTCGACGTGCGAAGCCGCAACGACTCCGCGAGCGCAGGTTGGCGATCGGTCCAGATCCGGCCGAGACGCGGGTCGGAGCACAGTGCTGCACTCCAGATGTGTGGACACCAGCCACATCTGGCTGTCTTCGTGCCACCCGATCGGGTGCTCGCGACGTAGGAGCTCGAAGGCCGGATAAGGGTCGTCGATAAACGCTGCGTCAGCCAGGTCCAAGGAGGAGACAGGACGAGCAGTCAACGACTCACCAGATCGTCTGGGCCGAATGCGTCAGGCAGCACCTCGCGCATCGACCTGATGCCGCTCACCGTCTCGAGCAACATGGTGGCGCCGCCAAACTCCCACAACAGTTGGCGACACCGCCCACACGGCATCAGGGTGTTGCCGGATCTGTCCACGCACACCATCGCCACCAGCCGGCCGCCGCCGCTTGCCTGTAACTGCGAGACAAGGCCGCACTCGGCACACAAGCCCAAACCGTAGGACGCGTTCTCGACGTTGCATCCGACCACGATGCGCCCGTCATTTACGAGGGCCGCGAC
>JACCZJ010000125.1 GCA_013696065.1 Nocardioidaceae bacterium | reverse complement strand
CGCCGTCACGGTGCCTCTCATAGAGCCGGTGCACGCCCGTGGTGGTCTCCTCCGTGACGCCCTTGATGTCGTTGGCGATCGCCCGCCACTTGTCGGGTGTCTCGGCGATTGTGCGGGTGAGCACGCGCAAGACCTCGCGCAGCTCGGCGTTGTCTGTCGACTCCGGGGCCGGGGCCGCTCCCTCCTTCTCGTACTCGACGCCGAGGTGCACAAGCATGGTCGCGTCGCCACCGTCGTCGAGGATCATGTTGGGCGCTCGTCCGGCCGGCCAGGTGAGGGCCTGCTCAGTGCATTCCCAGTACTCAGCCAGGGTTTCGCCCTTCCACGCGAAGACGGGCACCCCCTGAGGGTCGTCCGGCGTACCATCCGGTCCGACGACGACAGCAGCGGCCGCATGATCTTGGGTGGAGAAGATGTTGCAGCTGGCCCACCTCACCTCGGCGCCGAGACTTGTCAGAGTCTCGATGAGTACGGCCGTCTGCACGGTCATGTGCAGTGAACCCGCAATCCGCGCCCCTGCTAGCGGCTGAATGTCACCGAAGCGCTCACGCATGGCCATCAGGCCGGGCATCTCGTGCTCCGCGAGCGTTATCTCGGTTCGGCCGAAGTCGGCCAGCGACAGGTCAGCGACGTTGAAATCCATGCACCCAGGTTAGTGGCTGGGTGGCTCCGCATTGAAATCTGCAGCGGGCCTCTTGATGTCGGGTTCGATGAAGATGTATTTTGCCTCGGGAACCGCTGACCGAATGCGGACCTCCGCAGCATTGATCGTCTCGGCGACGCGGTGAGCGCTCTCCGTCGGTGTCACCGCGATCTTCGCGGCGACCAGGATCTCGTCGGGGCCCACGTGCAAGGTGCGCAGGTTGAGCACTTCGGATACGTTGCCCTCGGCGGCGAGCAGGTTTTCTTCGATCAACTGACGCTTGTCCTCGTGTGCGGATTCTCCGAGCAGCAGGCTCTTGGTCTCGATAGCGAGCACGATTGCGACCGTCACGAGCAGCAGACCGATGGCCACGGTGCCGATGACGTCCCAGTAGCCGTTGTTGGTGAACAAGGCCATGCTGACACCGAACAGCGCGAAGACGAGACCGAGGAGAGCGGCGAAGTCCTCGAGCAGCACCACGGGCAGCTCCGGCGCCTTGGCGTTGCGGATGAACTGCTTCCAGCTGGCCTTACCACGTACCTTATTGGATTCCATGATCGCGGTTCGGAACGACAAGGTCTCCAAAACGATCGCGACCAGCAGCACCGCGATAGGAACCCACTTCCAGTTGCCGTGCAGGAGCTCTGCGCTGTCTGCGCCTTCAAGCTTGAGCTCGTGGTATTTGTGATATGCCTCGTAGAGCGCGAAGAGCCCACCGACAGAGAATAAGACGATAGACACGATGAAGGCGTAGATGTAGCGCTCGCGGCCATAGCCGAACTGGTGGGTCTCGGTCGCCGGACGCTGAGCACGCTTGCCTCCGACCAGCAAAAGCATCTGGTTGCCCGAGTCAGCGAGTGAGTGGATGGTCTCCGCCAACATCGACGACGACCCGGTGATGAGCCAGGCCACGAACTTGGTGACCGCGATTCCGAGGTTGGCGAGCAGTGCCGCGATGATGGCCTTGGGAGAGTTCTCTGCACTCACGGGTTCTCTCTTTCACTGGTGGTGTCGAGGCCACGAGCCTCGCACCAAGTCCTAACGGTGCCCATCTTTCGTGGCAGTGGGCCTTGGTGCTGCCCCTAAGTCTGGCCGTCGCCATCGCCGAGACCGATACCCAGGTAGGTCGCGGCGTAACGACCAGTGTTGAGCAGTGCTGCATAGCGCGCCATCTCCGACCCCTCGGTGACCGAGATCGTCGAGGTACGGATGCCATGTTGTTCCGCTGTCGTCGCCAGACGACCTCGTTGTTCGCGCACCGACGGCTCCTCGGTGCCGTCGTCAAGGATGAGCAGGCCTGGTCGAGATGGGGCGCTGGAGAAGTCCTCGTCGGCGAAAGGGTCGGCAAAGACGTCACTTGTCCTCGCCGCCTCCAGCACGGGCAGCAGGTGACTCGAGTCAGCGGCAAGGGCGGGTCTACCCGTTGCCCGCCGCATGGCCTCGGCGACTCGGCGGGCGGCACGGGCAGCGAGCACGGAACCGCCCCACACCATCGGGAGCGCCTCGGCCAACGACGAGGCCAGGTCCTTGGCCGGGTTGGTCGCGATGTCGGTGTTGGGCGAGCAGGCAATGGCCACCTCGTCCAACCTTCTCGCCACCTCGTCGGCGTCGACATCTGGGCCGACGCCGAGCCGATGCAGGGCCTGGAGCATCACCACGGCGACGGCCAAGGTGTCACTCGTCTGGGTCGGCAGAATTCTGCTGTAGCGCCCGGCAGCGTGCTCTGCGACCACCGAGTGCAGAGGACAAGCCGTGACCAATGCACAGCCCCTGCGCACCGCCTCGCGCACTGCTGACGCCGTCTGCTGATCCCCGCCGCCCGGCGCCAGCACGGTCACTAGGTCGAGCGCTCCGGCCCAGCCGGGCAGACTCGGCCCAGGCCAAGCCACGAATGGCACCGGGCACCACGGCTCGAGCACAGCGCGCAGCAGCCGCGCATCTGGGCCGGCAGCGACAATCGCCCGGGGCTCTGAGTCGTGTTCCATTGCCACGAGGGTGTCGGCCGCTGCGCCCGCCTCGATCCGAACTCGGGCGCCGGCCTCGGCGAGGTCGCGCAACTGCACGTCTGCCGCCTCCAGCACCTCGCTGTCGTCGAGGCGTGCGTCGTCGAACACGGGTGCCCAGACCTAGCTGATCGCCTCGGGCCCGGGCCGCCGGGCCTCGTCGACCAGCATCACCGGGATGTCGTCGCGGACGGGATAGATGAGCCCGCACGAGTTACAGATCAGCTCTTCGTGATCCTGGTCGACTGTCAGTGAACCCTTGCAGTCCGGACACACCAAGATCTCGAGCAAGACAGGGTCGAGGTTCATAAAGATCTCCTCAGTTCGGTGGTGGGAGTTCGGCTGGGCGGGTCGTTCGGTGATGGGCGGGTCGGTATGGGGCGCGCGGACATTGAACCACCAGATCGCGGCAGACGGTCGTTCCAGTATCGGTCTGACCGCCATCCTCCTCCCGCATCGGCTCCTGACGCACTTGGTCGATGCACTCTGGGTGTCACACGCTTCAAAGCTCGTGCGGCTCGCGGCCGAGGAGGTCGGCCACATGCTCGATCAGGACCTCGTTGACCAGCGCAAGACGCTCCAACCGGGTCTTTGCGCGCAGCTCGACTGGCCGGCGGAAGACGATGACGCGGGCCGGAGCGCGACCGTTCGATCGGACCAGACAACTAAAGGCGACAGAGCTGTCAGCCCCGTCTTCAGGAGGTGGAGGTAAGTCCTCGGTCGCGAATTCGACCTCGGCTAGCTCGGCTGGCCAGCGAGCAGTCAAGGTGGCCACCAGGGTCAAGACGATGGCGTCGAACTCGTCGCGCGGCGTTAGCGGTTTGGCTCGGCCATGCGGGTTCAACGGCCCGGGCAGCACCATCGGTCCGCGGGGGCCTCGACCTCGTCTGTCTCTCACGGATCCACTACGTGGACCTGACACGAGGGGCGACGACATGCTTGCCGCCGAGGCTGGCTCTTCCATACCCGCGAGCGTATCCGCGTGGCAATCCAAATCGATGACGTCTCAGGGCGGTAGCGTCTGCGGCGTGAGTCGCCGCCGGTCGTGTTCGCGCAGCACGTGTAGCCGTTCGTCGGTGGCCACGCTCACGTACGTGTACGGCGATCAGACCGCCGTCTTGGGGCCGCTCGCGACTTTTGCGGAGCCGCACGCATACGACCTCTGCGAGTTCCATGCGCAGCGCCTCAGTGCGCCGCGTGGCTGGGAAGTGATCCGCCTGGTTCAAGATCCCGGCACCCTGGGTCCTACAGAAGACGACCTGCTAGCCCTCGCCGACGCCGTTCGCGAGGCTGCACGTCCCCCGGTAGTGGAGGAGCCCCGGGGCCAGGCCGTCGAGGTCGGGAGACGAGGTCACCTGCGAATGCTGCGCTCCACGGAAGCGAGCGAGACCGTCAGCTGACACAACCGTGGACCTGGATGCTGCTTCCACGGCGACGAGTCAAACCGCGTGCTTCTTGAGCTTGCGTCGTTCGCGTTCGGACAGGCCACCCCAGATGCCGAACCGCTCATCGTTCATCAGCGCATATTCGAGGCAGTCGCCTCGCACCTCACATGACAGGCACACTCGCTTCGCCTCGCGCGTGGAACCGCCCTTCTCCGGGAAAAACGCCTCGGGGTCAGTCTGCGCGCACAAGGCTCGCTCCTGCCACATCAGTTCCTCAGCGCCGCCATCGAGTATTTCGAGTTCACTCACGCCTTCGCCTCCTCGACCCTCGGTACTGCCTTCGCGGTATGCCGCAGATACGACATGTCTGAATTACATGCCTGTAAGTTAGGCCGCGTCAAGCCAAACAGAGAAATCAGCCGCGACACGCCGAGGAAATTTCTGTCGAGTTAGGCAGCCCGCATGCTAAGGGGTTGGCTGCGCTAGCTCGAGTGAGTCACCAGCCCTGCTGTGACGGGGGAGGCGGTTTGGGATCGCCCTCCTGGGGCGTATCGCCGATGCCGTCGGTCGTCTGGTCCGGAGCTCCCACTGCGTGTGCCCCAGAGTGAGGTCCATCTGGATAGGTAACGGGAGGTCCCGCGGCGGCTTCTGGACGCTGTTCGGGCGCAGCCCCGGCAGCTCCCGGCTGACCCCACGTCTGTGCGTAACCGCTCGGTTGGCCGGAGGTCTCCTGCGGCTGCCATCCGACTTGTTCTTGGGCGCCTTGAGGGAAGCCTTGACCCGGCGCCTGCTCCCAGACCGGTTGCGCCGGCGGCGGGTAGCCGGGGCTTACCTGTGGATCGCCGTACCCCGGTTGGGGTTGCCACTGCCCCTGCACAGCGCCCTGGCCGTAGACCGGCCCTTGGCCGTATCCCTGGTTCGGCACATAGCCTTGATAGCTCTGGCCCGGCTGACCTGCGGCTTGGTTCCACGCCGTGTCGCTCGTCTTCGGCGCGGACTTCGGCAGCGACTTGAAGGCCGTGAACGCAAAGAACGCAGTGAGCCCCAGCATGAGCAGTTGGGCCAGCCCCAAGAGGATCGACACGATCTTCCCGGCTCCCAAGACGCCGCCGAACGCCTCCGATCCAAACCCACCTGCGCTGTCGACCCCGAACCCGCTGAACCAGCTGATCAGGGCGAAGAGCAGGGCAGCCGAGGCGATCCCCAGGGCCACCGTGACGATCAGCTTGGCGTTCCTGCTTACAGAGCTGAAGCCGACCGCGAGCACGACCGCACCCACCAGCGACAACACCAAGAGCGGATGAGTGAAGAGATGCCCGAACAGAGCGGCTCGCCCGGAGAAGGGACCCACCAGATCCTCACTCTTGAAGAGCAGGGAAAGGCCGCTGATCAGATAGAGGGCGGCGACGCCCAAGAGTCCGTAGGCGAAAATGTCGCGAAACTTCTTGGTTGCTTCGGTGAGCACGGCGACTCCCAAGGTCGGCTGGCGGAGAATGTGCCCAGCCTGCCATATCGCAGCCTGCCGGCCGCCACCGTGGGCTCGGGCGGATGGCGACCCTCGCCCGATAAGGGCCAGGACCCTCCCCGATACGAGCCAAGGCCCTTCGCGCGGAAGTGAGGCGAGCCTGGCCCTTGCGCGGGAGGTGACTAGGACGCCTGCCGGACTTGCGTAGACTCCACCCAATCCCTGATTCGTCGAAAGGCTCTCCGCTCCCGTGAGTAAGTCCAGCACCAACCGTGACCGTCGCGCAACGGTCGAGCAGATGCGCAAGCAGGCGCAGGCCGCCGAAAGGCGCCGCACCTTGACAGTGGTGGCGGTCTGCGTCGTCGTCGCGCTCATCATCGTGGGATTGGCGGGTTTCACGTTGTACCAAAACGAGCAGGAGAAGAAGGATCTGGCTGAACAGAGTCTCAGCGACCTCGGCGCCTCGGCCCAGAGCGCGGGCTGCTCCGCCGTGCTGGAGGAGGAGGCGACTGGGGCGGGTCAGCACGTCAGCGAGCCCGTGGGCTACGAGACCACCCCCCCGGCGGACGGACCGCACTTCGACATCACCGCGGACCCCAGCACCCACTTCTACGACGCCGGTGACCGGCCGCCGGTCGAGCAGCTGGTGCACAACCTCGAGCACGGCTGGACCATCGTTTGGTACGACGAAAGCGTGGCCGACGACGACGACCAGATGAAGGTGCTCGAGGCGACAGCGGCCAAGTTGGACGCCGAAGGCAGCGACCCGAAGTCCAACGTCATCATCGCCCCGTGGACCAGTGACGACGGTGACCCGATCGCCGATGGTAAGCACATCGCGTTCACCCACTGGTCGGTGCACCAGCCGGTTTACGATCCTGAGTTCTTCAAGACCGAACAGATCGACTCATTCGGTCAGAGCCAATACTGCGACACGTTCTCCGGCGGTGCCCTCGAAGAGTTCACCACGAAATACCCCTACGACGATGCGCCGGAAGGCTTCGACTGGCATCAGTAGTCTCGCGACGCTGCACTGGCTCCGTGGCCTTACCGCCCACTGCACCCTTGTCGATCGGGGTGCCGGGCGTGCCTACGCTGACGACATGCCCCAACCAGCCACTCTTGTCACGACCGCGCTGGCGAACGCCTTGGCCATTGCGCCCGGAAGTCCCCTCGTCACCTACTACGACGCCAGCTCGGGCGAGCGGATCGAGCTGAGCGTCAAGACCTTTGAGAACTGGATGAGCAAGATCGCCAACCTGCTCAGCGACGATCTGGGTTTAGAGGCGGGGCAATCCATCAAGGTTGCGCTCCCGACCCATTGGCAATCCACCGTCACCGTGGTGGCGGCTTGGGCTGCGGGGCTGCGGGTCATTGCGACCGATGCCTCGGTTGCGGCCGATGTCACGGTGGTGGGTCCTACTGCTCTCGCTAACGGCGCCGAGAGACCCGCGGGAATCGTCATCGCGTGTTCGCTTCGACCTCTCGGGGGCGCCTTCGTCGAACCCCTCCCGGCGGGGTGGCTGGACTTCGCCCGCGAGGTGACGGGGCAGCCTGACATCATGCTGGTTCAGCAGTACATCAGCGGCGGCGATATCGCCGTCGAGCTTGCCGGCCGCTCCGTCACGCACGCGGAGCTGACTCAGGAGGCGCTCGACACGGCCGCCCGACTGGGCCTGCGACCCGGCGGTCGACTGATCACGAATGCGAACCCCGCTGACCCGACTGGGCTGGTCAGCGCGTTGGTGGCGCCGCTGGTTACTGGCTCCTCCGTCGTACTCGTCGTCGGAGCTGGTGCAGCCGCCCGCACTCGAATCGCCGCGCAAGAGCACAGCGACTGCGCCCTCTGGTTGGATCGTTAAGGTGGCGCAATGACGAACTTGGTGACCGGCGGGGCGGGTTATATCGGAGCGCACGTGGTGCGGTTGTTGCGCGAACGGGGCGACGTGGTCGTGGTCGACGACCTGAGCACGGGGGCCGCTGAGCGGATCGGTGAGACGCCGCTGGTGACGATCGACCTCGCGGCCGAGGAAGCCACGGCCAAGCTGACGGCGCTGATGCATGAATACGACGTCGAGGCGATCATCCACATCGCTGCCAAGAAACAGGTCGGCGAGTCTGCCGATAGGCCAGCCTGGTACTACCACCAAAACGTCGGAGGCATGGCCAATCTGTTGATGGCCATGGAGTCCGCTGGAGTCGACAAGCTGATGTTCTCCTCGTCGGCCGCGACCTATGGCCTGCCCGACGTGCCAGCCGACACCCTGCTGCCAGAGACGACCGACTGCAAACCGATCAGCCCTTATGGCAAGACCAAGCTGATATGTGAGTGGATGTGTCAAGACGCCGAAGCGGCGTGGGGGTTGCGGTGGGCGGGCTTGCGCTACTTCAACGTGGCCGGGTCCGGTTGGCCGGAGCTCGGAGATCCCGCGGTCCTCAACTTGATCCCGATCGCCTTGCGTGCATTGACGAGCGGCGAGCAGCCCACAGTGTTCGGCGACGATTACGAAACTCCCGACGGGACGTGCATCCGCGACTATGTACATGTCCTCGACCTTGCCCAGGCACACCTCGACACGCTCGACTATCTGAGCCGTGACGTCCGTTCGCATGAGATCTTCAACGTCGGCACGGGTATCGGGGCTTCGGTGAGTGATGTGCTCGAGCAGATCGCCGCTTCGACCGGTTATGTCGTCGACCCGCCCGTCGTTGCACGCCGTCCAGGCGACCCGGCGAAGCTGGTAGCCGACATACAGCAGATCCGAGCGACGTTGGGTTGGCGTTCCACCAAGACGCTGGCCGAGATGGTCGACTCGGCCTGGGCTGGTTGGGCGC
>JACCZJ010000123.1 GCA_013696065.1 Nocardioidaceae bacterium | reverse complement strand
GTGCGGCACCGAGGACTCGTTCTACGGCCCCGCCCAGGAGTTCGTGGCCGCGCTGCCCCAGCCGCCGGAGATCACCTCTTTCTCCGAAGGCGGCCACTCGCGCTACTACTGGAACGATCACACTCTCGACGCGTTCAGTTTCCTCGCCACGCACCTCGCGGCCTAGGCATCGGAAGAGCGGACTGTTTTCCACGCAGGTCACCAGCCCGGGCAATCTCCCCTTCTGGCTCCGCCTGCTGTTCCTGCTGGGCTACATCGCGTATGGGTGGTGGCTGCTGCGACGGTTGTCGGCGGGATCTCAGCCTGGGCGCTCTCCGTGGCCCCCAGGCTGCGTGCATGCGAGAGGTCAGGAAGCGAAAGGGGAGGTGCTGGCTGAGCGGTCAGCTCCGACATATTCGGTGCGTATGGCGGGCTCGCCACGCGACAGTTTGCGCGACTCGTCGGGCAGCTCCGCCATCGCGGCGTCGTGGCGCCCCCGCGCCGAATCGAGCGGTTCGCGACCGATGGTCTCGCCGTCGCGCACCAGCTGACGCAAGAGGTTCCGGTCGTCTCCGTCGTCGAGGGGTGGCGCGCCTATGCCGATGACTTCGGCTTCGGCCACCCCAGCTGCGGTGCGGCGCCGCAACGCCCATTTGCGTCCGCCGACGGAGATCTTGTCGACGCTCCTTTTGGCCACTGCGATCAGCGGCCCTTCCGGGTCGGCCGACTCGGCCCTCGCCACCAGCTTGTAGACGAAGCCTGAGGTGGGGTGACCGGAGCCAGTCACGAGAGACGTGCCCACGCCGTACCCATCGACTGGTGCCGCCGCCAGAGCCGCTATGGAGAACTCGTCCAGGTCACCCGTCACGATCACGCGAGTCTGGGTCGCGCCGAGATCGTCGAGCTGACGGCGTACCTGATGAGCCAACAACCCCAGGTCTCCTGAGTCGATCCGCACCGCACCCAGCTGCGGGCCCGCGAGCTCGACCGCGCTCTTGACCGCCTCGACGATGTCGTAGGTGTCGACAAGCAAGGTTGTTCCCTGGCCGAGCGATTCGACCTGCGCCGCAAAGGCGTCATGCTCGGTGTCGTGAAGCAAGGTGAACGAGTGAGCAGAGGTGCCACGAGTCGGCACGTCGTAGTCGGCGCCTGCCTGAAGGTTCGACGACGCCGCGAAGCCGGCGATGTATGCCGCTCGAGCCGCGGCCACCGCACCCCACTCGTGGGTACGCCGAGAGCCCATCTCGATGCACGGCCGCCCCTCAGCAACGGTCGTCATCCGTGAGGCCGCGGCGGCCACCGCCGAGTCGTGATTGAAGATCGAGAGCAGCATCGTCTCGAGCAGCACGGCCTCCGCGAAGCTCGACTCGACCACGAGCAGTGGGCTGCCGGGGAAGTAGGCGTCTCCCTCGCCATAGCCCCAGATGTGACCGGTGAAGGTGTAGGCGGCCAGCCACTCCAGCGTGGGTCCGTCCACCACCGAGTGGCCCCCCAGGAAGCTCAGTTGAGCGTCGTCGAAGTGGAAGGCATCAAGGGCGTCTAGCGCGCGGCCGGTACCTGCCACCACGCCATACCGTCGACCAGCGGGGAGTCGGCGCGTGAAAAGCTCGAAGACACTGCGCCGGTGAGCGGTGCCCGAACGCAAGGCGGCCTGAAGCATGGTCAGCTCGTAGTGGTCGGTCAGCAGGCCGGTCGAGTGCACAGCGGGCAGCCTAGCCCGCCTGCGGGGAGCTGACCGCCTGACGCCCATCACCGACAGCCGATCCCTTAGGCGACAATGGCCGATGTGACTTCTGCACCCGACGCCGCGACTCTCGAGCGGCCTGACACCGAGGAGGGTGTGCTGCTCGACGTGCCTTGGATCACCTTGGTGTGGGACGATCCGGTCAATCTGATGTCCTACGTCACGTTCGTCTTCGTCGACTACTTCCACTACTCGAAGTCCAAGGCGCAGCGCCTCATGATGCAGGTGCACGGGGAAGGCAAGGCAGTGGTATCGAGCGGCAGTCGCGAAGAGATGGAGCGCGACGTACAGGCGATGCACTCCTACGGTCTGTGGGCGACCCTGCAAAAGAGCGATGCGTGAGCCATTTCAAATCGCGCCGCAAGGGCGGTGTGTATGTCGAATTCCCGCCACATGCCGCCGGCTTGCTCGGCAACTTGGCCCGCCAATTGATCGAGCTGCTGAGTGAGGGGGAGCCGCGCCAGCGCGTCGGGGATGACCCGTTGGAAGCGTTGCTCGACTTCGGATCGGCTCGTGAGCGGCCGGATGATCCGGCGTTGCAGCGGCTGCTCCCAGACGCGCATCGAGACGACGAAGAGGCCACGGCGGAGTTCCGCCGGTTCACCGAAGGAGCGCTGCGTCAGTCGAAGATCCACGACGCGACCGTGGTGGTCGTCTGCTTGGGCGAGATCTCCGAAAGCGACATGGAGGACGTCGAATTCGAGCTGGATGCGGTTCAGGCCCGCTGCTGGTTGCGCTGCCTCACGGACCTCCGCCTCGCCTTGGCGGCGCGCCTCGACATCCAGGTCGGCGACGAGGATGCCTGGCAGAACCTGTCCGATGACGATGAACGGCTGCCTCTCTTCGAGATCTACGGTTGGCTCGGATACCTGCTCGAGTCGCTGATCGACGTCGTACGGCACTGATCTGCTGGTGCGCAGTTTCGGCGCTGATACAAGGTCGTCTATCTCAAGATGTGGTCGTTGCTTCGCGCTCGCACGGGCGAAGCCGGCCGGAACCTACCCTTGCACAGGTGTTGAGAATCGCCGAGGCTCTGCGTGACGAGATCATCGCTCATGCCCGAAGGGACCACCCCGACGAGGCATGCGGAGTCGTCGCCGGCGCGGAGGGCAGCGATCACCCCAGTCGCGTCATACCGATGCTCAACGCGGAACGATCGCCGACGTTTTTCCGCTTCGACTCGACGGAGCAGCTGTCGGTGTGGCGTGAGTTCGACGACCGCGGCGAGGTGCCCGTCGTGATCTACCACTCCCACACCGCGACGGGGGCCTATCCCTCCCGCACCGACGTCGGCTTGGCGGCGGAGCCAGCCGCCCACTATGTCGTCGTGTCGACGGCTGACTGCGGCAATGGGGAGGGACCGGTGGAATTTCGCTCGTTCAAGATTGTTGAAGGTGTCGTCACCGAAGAAGAAGTCGAGGTTGTCAGACATGGCAGTTGAAGTTCGGATCCCTACGATCCTGCGTCCCTACACCGGAGGAGCCAAAGCCGTCGACGGCACCGGCTCCACGTTGGCCGAGGTGATCCAAGATGTCGAGTCGGGTCACCCGGGCATCCAAGATCGCCTCATCGACGGCGCAGAACTTCGCCGCTTCATCAACGTCTACGTCAACGACGAGGACGTGCGCTTCTTGGACGGGCTCGCCACCGCTGTGGCCGATGGTGACGTCGTCGTGGTCTTGCCTGCCTTCGCCGGTGGCTGAGCGCGGAGACGCCAGATGTGGCCGACGCACCGCCAAAACCGGGCGAACTTTGACTGGCCGGCGGGAGACTTGTCGGCGGGAGAGGGGTGGGGATGAGG
>JACCZJ010000116.1 GCA_013696065.1 Nocardioidaceae bacterium | reverse complement strand
CGGCTGCACCGGGTTGGAGCAGCGACCGTGAACCTCGTGGGCATGCCTGTCACCGAGGGTCAGGTGCGCGTGCTGAAACCGTTCGAGTTTCAGAACTGGGTCGTTCAGGCGATGCATGGCACCCACGCACCGCGCAAGTCCGGAGACATGGGCATCGACGGGTACAGCTTCATGCTTCACGAACCCATCCAAGTGAAGCAGTCGGACGCCATCGGGCGCAACGTGATTGACAACTTTGAGACTGCCGTCGAGCGGGCGGGCAAACGGAAGGGTTACATCGTCGCCTTCAGCTTCGGTCGCGGCGCGCATGAGGAAGTGGCGCGGGTCAGGGCCGCAAAGGGATTGGACATTGTCCTCGTGCGTGTAGCCGACCTTCTCAGCGAGTCGGTTGACCTACCGACGCCCGAGGTCGGCCTTCTAATGCCAGAAGCGCCGCTCCCCGAAGCCCCGTCAGCAGACGCACGACCCACCGTAGACGAGCTGATCGCCAGCGAGCACAACGCCCACGAGCTTGCTCGCGCTGCCGAAGAGCCGGAGCCCTACGGCTCAGAGTGAGGTAGCCTAGAACCCGAAAGGAGGACGCGATGGTCCTTCGATGTGACGATTGCTGCTGCAACAAGCACTGTTGCGGTTGCGGCAGCCGCTAGCCTGACCGGAGACCCGGCCCTCGGGCCGGGTCTTCTGATTCAAATAGGTCTAGGTCGCGTCGGAAGCCGATCCCGCGATGGCATCCTGCCACGCCTCGCGCATCCAGGAGACGGTTTCCTCCTCACGTAGACCAACGTTGCCGAGCTTGGCAAAGTCCTTCAGCGAGACCAAATCCGAATGACCGGATTTGGCCTGAGCGCGCTTGGCGCCTTTGTCCGGCTCCGTAAACGCATACACGATGGCCGCTCGCTCCCACTGCTTCGCGGTGAGCAACCCGTGTTCACTCCGAGCGTGGGTCGTTGATCTCCACGGCTTGCTCCAGGACGGCCGTGATCCGGCCCTGCAGCACTGCTGCGGCTGCGGCACGAAGTAACCGAACCAAACGGCAGGGGCTCAGGATCCGGTGGCCACCAGCAGCCCGCGCTGGGCCCTCGGCTAGGGACGCTCTGGGGCCGGTCGTGAGCGTGGGACAGAGTGCGAACGCCACTGCCGTGGTCTTGGGTGGACTCCGCCGGACCGCCGGGGTACCGTGGTCGGCATGACGGTTCCTCCCGCATCGGCAGAAGCCGAGGCCAGCGCGGATCGCGCACGCGTCGCGTTCGCCGGGCTTCGCCTCAAGGCGAGGGAACTTGCGCGAGTTGCTCGCCACCTGGGCCATGGACGACCTCGACCGCGTGTCGCAGATCCTCGCGGGCCCCACTGAAGCGTCGTCACGTAACCGTCATGCGACGGCCACATGCGCGTCATGGATCGACCTCACGATACGAGCCAAGGCCGGCACATTGTCCGGGCTATGCATTGAGAGGTACGACCATGCACCTACCCCAGCGACGAATCCTGGGCTCGCTCCTTGGCGCAGCCCTCCTGGCCACCGTGGCCCTATCGCCGACCCTCGCCGCGAGCAAGCAGCGCACGTACGAGGTCACCATCACCAACCTGACCAGCGGCCAGGCATTCACGCCGCCGCTCATCGCCACCCATCGCGGCAGCACCCACCTCTTCCAAGTCGGCCGTGCGGCCAATCTCGGGACGCAGGAGATCGCCGAGAACGGCAACCTTGGTGAGTTCCTCGGCAGCCTGGGCTCGAACGCCGCCATCTCCGACTTCACCGCCGCGGAGACACCGCTGGTGCCGGTCGGCTCGCCGATGTTTGGGATGTTCAGCGACTCGGTGACCCTCACGATCACCGCCGGACCGGGCGCACAGTTCCTGTCGTACGAGTCCATGCTGATCTGCACGAATGACGGGTTCACGGGCGTCGATTCCCTCAAGCTCCCGAACCAGGTCGGCGCATCGGTGACCGTCAACGGCGCCGGCTACGACGCGGGCACCGAGCGCAACACCGAGGACTTCGCCGATATCGTCCCGCCGTGCCAGGGCCTCATCGGCGTGAGCTCCGCCGATACGGGAACCGGGACCACGAACCCGGCACTGGCCGAGGGTGGCGTCATCCATCACCACGCTGGGATCATGGGCGGCAACGACCTCCTCCCGGCGGTCCACGGCTGGATCGGCCCGGTGGTCGAGCTCACGGTCACGCGCGTCGGCTGACCGACCTCCTTCTCAGCGCTGACGGGGTGCGCTCGCGTGGGCGCACCCCGTCAGCACGTTCTGAGGCACCAGCCCGTCGAAGGATGGGTTGAGTCGCGTCCCCGGCTGCAGATGTCGAGGGCTATAGCCAAGGGCTGCCACGTACTGGAGCAGGCCGAAGTCGATGCGGTACGGGACTCTTGTCGTTGACGACGTGGGCCTCGGCCAGCGCCGGCATGGGATACGCAACCGCCTCGTCGCCGATGACGACGCCGACGATGCGCACCTTCGGGCTCATGCGGCCGTCGATCAGGCTGGAGTCGTCGAGCAGGAACGGGTTGGTGTCGACCTGGTC
>JACCZJ010000115.1 GCA_013696065.1 Nocardioidaceae bacterium | reverse complement strand
TTCCGGTGGGCTTCAAGTGGTTCGTGCCAGGACTGCTCGACGGCAGCGTCGGCTTCGGCGGCGAGGAATCCGCTGGCGCTTCCTTTTTGCGCATGGGCGGCACGACGTGGACGACAGACAAGGACGGGATCATCTTGGCGTTGCTGGCCAGCGAGATCCTGGCCGTCACCGGCAAGACCCCGAGCCAGCACTACGCAGAGCTAGTGGAGCGACATGGCGATCCGGCGTACGCCCGCATCGACGCACCAGCGAACCGTCAGCAAAAGGCGAAGCTCGCGAGACTGTCGCCGAGCGATGTTGCCGCCGAGACTGTGGGCGGTGAGCCGGTGACCGCCAAGCTCACATCAGCACCCGGCAACAACGCGGCCATCGGGGGGCTGAAGGTCACAACCGACTCGGCATGGTTCGCCGCCCGCCCATCCGGGACAGAGGACGTGTACAAGATTTATGCCGAGTCCTTCCGCGGTCCCGACCACCTTGCCCAGGTGCAAGCCGAGGCCCGCGAGGTTGTCAACGCTGCTTTGGGCTGACCTCTCGCACCGTCGCGTAACCCCAGCTGGCTAGCGGCTCGCGAAGCTTGTCGCCCTCACCGACCACGACCACGGTGAGCTGGTCGGCCTCCACGACATTGGTGTATGCAGTGTTAGCCGCCTCGGTCGTCACCTCACGCAGTCGGGCCAGGTTGTAGTCGACGTGATCGGGCGGCAGGCCTTGCGCCAGCAGCATTTCGACTCGGCTCGTCACCGCCTCGGCCCGTTCGAAGCCGAGCGCTGCGGACTCGGTCGCGGCCCGAACGGCGGTGGCGACCTCATCATCGGTCAACGTGCCGGTGGCGGCCGTGAGGATCTCCACGATGTCGGCCACCGCCTCTGCGGTCGCGTCGGCGCGCACCGCCGTGGACACATTCAAGACACCGGATCGCCGCGAGGTCTCCAGAGCCGAGCTGGCACCATAGGTCACGCCCTTCTCCTCACGCAGAACCGTGTTGATGCGGGAGGAAAAACTGCCACCGACTGCGTGGTTGGCCACGAACAACGCCTGCCATCGCGCATCGTCTCGGGTCACCGCACGCCCGGCGACCCGCAGCGTCGACTGTGGTGAGTCTGGCCAGTCGATCAGGACGACCTGCGGCGAGTCGGAAATCTCTACCGACTTGCGAGCCGTAGCCGGTCGACCGATGTGGCGCCATGCCTCAAAGGCTTGCGCAACCTGTGCAATGGGGTCGACGTTCCCGAAGTCGCCGGCGATGATCATCGTCGCGGTGACCGGTTGCAGGTGGTCGCGAGCGTAGGTGACGACATCGTCACGCTCGATGGCCTCGACCGTCTCCGCCGAGCCACCCGTCGGTCTCGCCGCGCGGCTGTCTCCGAACAAGGCTGCGTTCAGCTGTTCGCCAGCCACATGTTGCGGATAGGCACTGGCCTGCTCTATCTCTTGCAACCGCAGCTGCCGCTCGTGCTCGAACTCCTGCTGGTCGAACGCCGGGGACTCGACAACGTCCGCCATCAGGCGCAGGGCTTTGTCGAGATGTGGCACCGGTGTCGAGAGGTGCACCGTGAAGGCGTCGTGGGATGCTGTCGCGCCGAGGTCGGCCCCGCACAGAGCCAGCGCGTCGGCGAACTCCTCAGCCGACCGGCCAGCGGCACCCTGGCTGAGACAGCGGGCCGCCATCGCCGCCACGCCCTCCTTGTCGGGCGGCTCCACGTCGAGTGGTATGTCGAACAGCAACGAGGCAGCGATCACATACTGGCCGGGACACTGATACGCCAAGACCCGGATGCCGTTGGACAACTGGTCCTCCGCCGCCTCAGGGAACTTCCAGTTGTCAGCCGGGCGCACGACCGGCGGCGTCAGCTGCGTCGTCATACGCCTGCTCCTGTCGAATCGGGATCTGCGGCCGCGTCGGCTCTTTCTGCGACCCCCGCCCCTTCGGTCTCTTGCCCACTCGCGCTCGGAACGACCCTCACCTGGGCGTTGACAGCGGACGTCAACCACAGCTGAGCCGCCTGCTGCACCTCGTCGGCCGTGATGGATTGGAGCATGGCCAGCCTCTCGTTGAGGATCCCCGCATCACCGAAGAGAAGGGCGCAGCTGGAGAGCGCGTCGGCGCGGCCGGCCGCCGTGCTCATCTCATCGAGCCAGTCACGCTCGGCCTGCGCCCGAGCGACATCGAGCTCGAGCTGTGTCGGACCGTCGGCAGCGAAACCGCTCACCACCTCGTCGAACGCGGCAGCGATCTCGTCGAGATCCTGTCCAGGCACCGCATGGACCGAGCCCACCCCGAGCGAGTTCCCGGCGATCAGCGCATTCGCACCCAGCCCGGCCGACATGGCGGTCTGGTCGTGGCGGACGAGGCGTCGATGGAGCCTGCTTGTGTCTGCCTCCCCCACGATGCTGCAAGCAAGGCTGACGGCCGACAGCTCCCGGCCCGTCGGCGAGTCAGCGGGGAGTCTGAGCGCGAACCAGATCGCCGGGCTTGGCACGTCCTCGGCGACATCGAGGCGACTAGCCTCGGCCAGGGCGGCCAGCGGCTCCGGCAGCGCGAGGTCAGGAGCGACCCCCGCCGGGATGTGACCGAAGTATCGCTCAACCTTGTCCAGTGCCTCCATCTCGGTCACGTCACCGACGATCGAGAGCACCGCGTTGTTAGGCATGTAATACGTCGCATGAAAGCTGCTTACCTCGTCGAGTGTCGCCTCGGCGAGGTGCTGCATGTTGCCGATCGGCAGATGTCCGTAGGGGTGCCCGGCGTCGAACACGAGGGGAAGCGCCTTCTCGAAGACCGTTCCGTAGGGCACGTTATCCATCCGCTGGCTGCGTTCCTGGGCCACGACATCGACCTGGTTGTCGAAGTTCTCCTGCGTCAAGGCGTCATCGAGGTAGGCCATCCGGTCAGCCTCGAGCCACAGCGCCAGGTCGAGTGCGCCGGCGGGCATCGACTCGTAATAGTTGGTGCGGTCGAATGAGGTGGTCGCGTTGAGCGCTGCACCATGTCCTTGCAGCAGCGCGAAGTGATCGCCCGACTTGACGTGACGAGAGCCTTGAAACATCAGATGCTCGAACAGGTGCGCAAAACCCTGCCGGTGTGACTGCTCGTGACGCGACCCCACGTCATACCAGAGGTTGACGGCCACGACGCCGAGTCCGGGGGTCGGGCTCACGACGACACGCAGGCCGTTGTCGAGCGTGCGGGCCACGATGGGGACGGTCAGGTCGGCAGTCACGGCGCCGAATCTACAAGGCCCGCAAAGCACGGGCGGTATGACGGCCAACGGGCTGCCTCAACTAACGCATGACCCCGACGGTCTCAGGCGAAAAGTTCGGGAACACTTGCGAGGTTGACACACCGAAGCGGGTGCTCACGATCTCCGACAAGACGCTGCGATAGTTCGTGGTGACCCGCAAATCACCCTCGGACAGATCGTCGAGGCCCGGCCAAGTGCCGTAGTAGCGTCCGCCTCGCACGCCTGCACCCATCAACAGGGTCGAGTTGGCCCATCCGTGGTCGAGGCCTTGGTTTCCGTTCTCCTTCACCCGTCGACCGAACTCGGTCAAGGTCACGAGCGTGACCCGATCCCCCTCAGCGCCCAGGTCGGCAAAGAACGCCGCGAGGCCTTGCGCCAAGGTGGTGACCATTCCCGTCATGCTGACGGGGCTGGTCGCGTCGGACCTGCCAAGCCGGGAGTGCATGTCCCAGCTGCCGTGGTCGAGGGTGATCACTTCGATCCCGACCCTGGCCTTGATCATCTGGGCGGTGTCCCTCATGGCGTCGCCGAAGGAGCCGGCGGGATAGACAGCACCACTAGCCGGTCGGTAACCATTTTGCAGAGTCGTGCCCAAGGTCGCGGTCGTGGCAAGCGCCGATCTGGCGCCGACCGCAAGGGACCCGCGTTCTTGCCCCCATACCTGGTCGAGCGCGCGGCGACGCTGCCGTCTCGCGTCCGCGGCGCCGGGACCGGCCAGGTCGATGTCCTCCGGATGCTCGGTCGAGAGGGTCGGCTGCCGGCCGTACAGCGATGTCGGCTGGAGCGCCGACCCCACGTTGACAGCCTCGAGAGGTGTCCGGAGCTGGTCAAGGCCGATCAGGCGGTTGATCCACCCGCTGCGCACTTCGGAGCCTAGGTCCGCATCCTCGATCTCCTCGATGGCAGAGAAATGCGAGCGGTTGGCCACCTTGAGCCCGGTGGCGACGACGGCAGCCATCTGGCCTGACGTCCACAAAGGTTTGAGCGGCTGGAAGGCCGGGTGCAGCCCAAAATTCGCGTCCTCGCAAATCAACTGACTTCGTGGGATGGCGATGGTGGGGCGTGCACGGTAGTAGGACGGGTCAGCGTGAGGGACCACCAGGGACAACGTGTCGCAACCGCCTCGAAGGCTGAGCACCACCATGATGTTGCCGTCCGGGGTGGCTCCGTAGGCCGCTTGCCGCAGAGTATCGCCGAACATCGTGGTGGTGACGGCTCCGGCCGACACCAGCCCGGTGTTGCGCAGCAGCGCGCGCCGCGAGAGCGTGTAGTCGGGGCACGAGCACGATTCAGTCATGGCATTCACCTGGTCATGTGGGCTGGAGTATCGAGGAGGATGCCGAACAACCTGGGTAACCGGAAGTTGATCAGCACGTGATCTTGGGTGACGACATCACTCGGTCGCATATCCGTGACGATGCAGGCAGCTCCGAGGACCACTGATGTGGAGGGCCGACCCTGCAAGGTCCGGCAGAGGTGGTCGACGAACTCGTCGAACCGGATCCTCTGCTGCGGAAGCCATGATGTCTTGGGACGGTAGTTGATGCCCGTGCTGGGAAAATACCCAGCGGCCAACGCGTAATGGGTGTGGAAGGACCCCATCATCCGGGAGGCCGATGACCAGGCTGAGCCGTCGTCGGGGAACCCGTCGGGGCGTGCCCATCCGAACGGGGCCTGCCCGATGTTCTTGCTGAGGTAGTAGAGGGCGTTCGCGGCGTCCTGCTCATGCTGCGGTCTGGTGATGTCGACGTCATAGGCCCGCAAGGTGGCGACCAGGTCCTCACTGGGCGTGCGCACCTTGCGCCCTGCCGATGCTTTGAACTCCGGGTGGTTCACGAGGGCGCGCAGCGTCGCCTTGATGTCGGTGCCGGACTCTGAGAAGACCTTGGCCAGTTCGTCGACGAGACCGCTGGACGGTGTGTCCGAGACGAACCTGACCGCCAGCTTGCGAGCGATGCGTTGTGCCGTCGCGGGGTGATGAGCCAGGTAGGTCAGGTATCGGCGAAGCACCGCGCGGCCGTCCCGCTCCGTATTCGCGTCAGTGAAGTCGAGCACCTTCACCGGTCCGGTGAAGTGCGCTTCAGGGTCATAGGAGTAGGCCCAGGAGGCGAACCGGTCAACGCGATAACCGGTGAGGATGAATGCCGAGTGGAGCACGTCTGCTTCGCCGTAGGTGGTCCCGCTGCGACCCACCGTGTGCAGCTCGAGCAGCTCTCGACCAAGGTTTTCGTTGACCCGGTCGGTCTCGATAATCTCGCCGCCGCTGGTCGTGCGGCGCTGGACGATGGACAGATCGGCGTCGAGGTACGTCAGCATGGCGGGGTGGATGGTGGCCGCTTGCAGCATTTCGTCGAAACGACCGAGCGCGTGTTGGCGAATCACGTTGTCGTAACTGGTACGCCAGAGCCAGGTCAGGTCGGCAAGCGAATGCACGTGGAGGTGGTTGAGCCAAAACTCGCTCATCACCTCATGGAGCTGGCGGTGCGAATAGGTGCGCCGCAGCAGTGTCCAACGAGCGTGATTACCGGTCGTCTCAGCGAAGTGGCCGGTCGTGGTCTCAGCCAGCTCGAAATGCTCAGCGGCGGAGAGATCTCTATCAGGAAACCATGACGCCATCGAGTCGGCGTCGGCGTCAGCGATCCGGCCCGGTCGGAGCTGGCCCTCGAACCACGCGAGCGCGCCCCCTGCGGCCTTCATCTCGCGGCGCAGCTGTGGTGTGTATCCGTAGGCGAACCGGTTGGCCATGTGCAGCGGTGCGGCGCCCAGGACCCGGGTGTCCCGGTACGGCCGCACGCTCGGAAGATAGGGCGCGACCGTCGCCACCTGCACTTGCATCCCTGGACCTGCACTACTCCGCGTCCCAGCTGGCGTGCCCGCAGCGCTGAGAGGGGGGGCGGTGAGGGCTGCGGCTGCTCCGGCGGCGGTGGCACCGGCAAGCATGCCTCGACGAGATAACGACACGAGAAGAGTCCCCTTTGGTGGCCCGGCTGACCTCCCCCGAGGGGCCCGTGGCTGACGTCCCCGCTATACGACAGGTTGCCTATGATCCAGACAGGGAGTAACACTGAGTATACGTCCAATCACGCGACGTAATAACCACTATCCCGTTATCTCGGGTCGCCCGAGGCCCCTGCCGGACCAGAGGGAACGCTTCAATCGGCGATCGGCATAGGTTCAGTGACCGCCGGGCGCAAGATCTCAATCAGCTCCTGGGCCAGCGGATAGGTAGCCAAATCCTCCACCCTCACAGGGAGCGGGATGCACCAGTTCGGCCGATCCATGGCGCCTGGCATGTTGGGTCTCTGCTGGGTCGCTACGGCGTCCTCGAGCGTCGCGGCCAAGAGGATCGAGGGCGCGCGAGCCAACAAACGATGTGCACCCACGACGGCCTGCTCCCCGCTGGCGTCGGGTGCGAGCTCAGCGGTGTCGAGGTGGGACAGAAGTTGTTGTCGACCTCGCTGTAGCTGGTCCTCCGGCTCGGCAAGGCGAGCTCGCTGCTCCTCGACGTCTGTCCCCAGCCACAAACCCGCCACGGTCGGCAGATCATGGGTGGTGACCGCAGCCATGGCACTGACCGGCCATTCGGCTGGCTCGGGCTCTTCGAACCACAGCAACCGATACGACAGCACGTTGTGCTCAGCCAAGGTCTCCCGCACGCCATGCTCGACCGTGCCGAGATCTTCGCCGACGACGATCGCCTGGGCCCGATGGCTTTCGAGCGCCACGATGTCGAGCAGGTCGCCACTGGGATACCGCACATAGGCACCTTCGGCCGGCGACTTGCCCTCGGGCACCCACCACAGGCGAAAGAGTCCCATCACATGATCGATCCGCAGACCGCCGGCATTGGCCATGGTGGCGCGGATCGACGAAATAAAGGCGTCGTATCCCTGGGCTCGGAGCCGCCACGGATGCAAGGGTGGCGATCCCCAGTCCTGGCCCAGGGAGTTGAAGGCGTCAGGGGGCGCTCCGACGGAAGCTCCAGCCGCGATCTGGTCTTGCCAGGCCCACGCGTCTGAACCTCCGCCATCGACGCCGATGGGCAGGTCCTGTATGACGGTCAGCCGGCCCGTTGCCTCCCGCAACTGCCGCTCCAGCAACCACTGCACCCAGGCGTAGAACTCGACCTCATCTGCATGAGTGTCGGCCAGATGGCTAACCGCCGCCCCTCTCGGGTCGTGCAGGTCGACCGGCCAACAGCGCCAGTCGGCACCGTGCAGCTGAGTCAACACACACCACGTGGCGAAGTCGTGGAGAGGTTGGCCCTGCTCGCGACGCCAGGCCGCAAACGCATCCGGCGAGCTCTCGGAGGCATCCAGCTGGGAGCCGCCGGAAGCCTCGGCTTCGAAACGGTGCTCGTCGAAGATCAGGCGAAGTGCCGTGCTCTTGAGCCGAAACACTGCGTCGCGGTCGATCAGGTCGCGTTGGCTGAGGGAACGCCCGGCCTCGGCCAAGTCGGCGAGGTCCATCCGATCGGCGCCCGGCACATCATCGATGCGGAGATACAGCGGGTTTCGATACTGTCGGGTCACTGGCAGGTAGGGGCTGGCTTCTTGGCCTGCGGTGGGTGCCACCGCGTGCAACGGGTTGATGAGCATGAAGCCCGCCCCGATCGACTCCGACCACTCCCGCAAAGCCTTGAGGTCACCCAGGTCACCCATCCCCCAGCTGTGACGAGATCGAGCGGCATACACCTGCACAGTCCAACCCCAGGCTCGCCAACCTTCAGGGAGCCAGCAACGACCAGGCGAGACGATCAGGGTGCGCGTGTGACCATCGTCGGTGTGCATCTGGTGATAACCAAGGGGGAAGTCGTCTGGGACCGCTCCGGCGAATGCGCGCGTCTGCCCGTCCTCACAGACGACACGGATCACCATGTCACCGAGCCCCAGGTCGCGACCCGGCCTCGTCACGATCGGCGCTGTGCGGTCGGACGCCGACGGTGGCTCACCAATCAGCTCCCGCAGCAGCAAGATGGTGTCGTCTTCCACGGTCTGGGGCTTGTCGTTGGCGTCGACCCAGTGGCGCTGAATCCCCCAGGCGTCCGGCCCCATGCGCTCGTCGATGTCAGCTGTCATGGTCAGAGACCATAACGGCGGCTACCCGGCCGGAACCGACTGCCTGTCGGCAGGTGCCTCGTCTGCCTGCGAGGCGGGGCGATCTTCGACGAGGGGTGACGCCTCGACCCGCAGAACCACCAGGTGTACTTGCCGAACAGACTTACCAGTGCCGGCACTAGGAGCGCCGAGCCGCGAGCTCGCTGCGTTGCCAGAATCTGGGACTGGCACCTAAGACCACATCGACTCCCAGGGGGATAATCGCCCTACAGAGGAGGCAACATGACCGAATGCGATGTTGTTGTGGTGGGCGCCGGTCTGGCCGGCCTGTCCTGCGCCGTGGACTTGTGTGCTCTTGGCTTCGAGGTGATTGTGCTCGAGGGGTCCGACGCCGTGGGTGGCCGCGTGCGCACGGACACGGTCGACCACATGCTGTTGGACCGGGGTTTCCAACAGCTCAATCCGGCCTACCCGGCTCTGCAAGGGTTTGTCGATATCGATGCGCTCGACCTTCAGCAGTTCAAGGCCGGCGCCGTGGTGGCACGTGGCGGCAAGCGGGCGGTACTGGCTGACCCCCGTCGATCACCCTGGCTGGCCATGTCAGGGGTGAGTCCATCAACCGGATCGCCACTGGAGAAGGCGCGGTTCGTGTTGTACGTGTTGCGTACGGCCTTTGGGTCGGAGGATCAGCTGACGTCACGACCTGACCTGACCTTTGGTGAGGCGCTGGACCGAGCGGATGTGACCGGACGGCTCCGGCGGTCGGTGATCGAGCCATTCATGGCTGGCGTGTTGGGTGAGGAGGCGCAGGAGACCTCGCGCCTCTTCGTCGATCTCCTCTGGCGGACCTTTGTTCGCGGTACACCCGGCCTGCCTGCTGCCGGGATGCAAGCGTTGCCCACCCAGCTTGCCGATCGGTTGGCTGAGGGGGTGTTGCACCTGGGCGTGTCGGTACGCTCGATCGTGGGAACCTCGGTCCTGACAGACGCAGGCACCTGGACGGGTCGCGCTGTTGTCGTCGCGGCCGACGGGGACACGGCGGCTGAGTTGACGGGCCTGCCGCACCCCCGGCTGCGGGCATCGACCACCTATTACCACCAAGCAAAGGAGTCGCCGGCGAAGCACCGGATGATTCACCTAGACGGCGACCGCGGTGGCCCGGTGACCAGTACGGCCGTGGTCTCGGATGTGGCGCCGAGCTATTGCTCGGATGGGGCGCTCATCTCCTCTTCGGTGCTCGGCGTCCACCACGACCCCCGGACACTGGAGCTCGTCGAATGGCAGTTAGCGCGAATCTATGGCGTGAGTACCCGGGGTTGGGAGCACGTAGCGACGTATGCCGTCCCGGGGGCGCTGCCCGCGATGCTGCCCCCGCTAACTCTGCGCCAACCTGTCGCGTTCAGGGACGGGCTTTTTGTCACCGGTGACCATCGAGACACGGCGTCCATCCAGGGGGCGATCACGTCTGGCCGCCGTACGGCCACCGCGGTAGGCGCGGGCCTCAGCGCCCAGAGGACGGCTGGCTCAAGAGTTGCTTAGGCTTACCTAAGTTACTATCTGCAGATGCTTCTCCGCTCGACCACTGTTGCCCCGTCGGCGACGCCCTTCGCCACGCGGCTGGCGGGGTTCGGCGACCAGGTAGCGATCGTCACCGCTGAGGTTCAGTTGTCCTACCGCGAGCTGAGCGAGCGCGTCGAGGCGATCGCACAGCGACTGGGCGGTCAGCGCAGGCTGGTGCTGGTCGCGGGCGGCAACCGGATCGACACCTTGGTCGCCTACCTGGCAGCCCTCTCGGGGGGCCACCCGGTGCTGCTCGCCGCTGGCTCGGACCCGGAGCGCCTCGAGTCGTTGATCGCGACATACGATTTCGATGTCGTCATGAGGGAGGTTGCTGGCGAGTGGTGCCTGCAAGAACGAAGGCTGGGCTCGGCTCATCAGCTCCATCCTGACCTCGCGTTGTTGCTGAGCACCTCTGGGTCCACCGGCTCACCCAGACTGGTGCGGCTATCGCACGACAACCTGCAGTCGAACGCCGACGCCATCGCGACGTACCTCGATATCCGACCGACGGATAGAGCCGCGACGACCCTCCCGATGAGCTATTGCTATGGATTGTCGGTCGTCAACAGCCATCTGGCGCGCGGGGCTGCCTTGATCCTCACAGATCTGTCGGTGGTCGATGCCTGCTTGTGGGATCTCTTCCGCGACCATCAGGGCACGAGCTTCGCCGGCGTGCCCTACACGTTCGAACTGCTCGACAAGGTCGGGTTTGCCGAGAGGCGCCTGCCGTCGCTGCGCTACGTGACACAAGCGGGTGGGCGACTGAGCCCCGACAAGGTTGAGCGATTCGCACGTCTCGGTGCCCGCGACGGCTGGGATTTCTTCGTGATGTACGGCCAAACGGAGGCGACGGCCCGAATGGCCTATCTGCCGCCCCAGCTGGCCGCCACGCATCCCAGCAGCATCGGGGTGCCCGTGCCGGGCGGCAGCTTCACTCTGGAGCCGGTCGGTGGAATCAGCGAGCCCGACGCCGGTGAGCTCGTCTACAGCGGCCCCAACGTCATGATGGGTTATGCCGATGGGCCCGTGGATCTGTGTCTCGGCCGCACCATCGAGAAGCTGCGCACCGGGGATATCGCGCGGCTGGGCAGCAACGGCTTGTTCGAGGTGATCGGGCGTCGCAGCCGCTTCGCCAAGCTGTTTGGTCTGCGCATCGACCTCCAGCAGGTCGAGACCGAGCTCGTCGCGGAAGGTGTGAGCGCTTGCTGCCTCGAGGCGGGCGACGAACTGGTGGTCGCCGTCGAAGGACGCCACCGGTCCGATGAACTTCGAAGTCTCGTTGCCCGTCGTTGCGGGTTGCCGATCTGCGCGGCCCGGATCTGCCCGTTCGACCGGCTGCCTCGACTTGAGAACGGCAAACCCGATTATCAAAAACTGGCTCAGCTGACGCAGGTACGCTCGGGTGGGCCACCTGAGCCCAGCCCTAGACCGCTCGCCACTGCCTCCGCGCACGATGACATGCGCCCTCTCCGGGTCGAAGTAACGACCTTGTGCGATCTGTTCGCCGAGGTCTTGGGCCGCCGCGCCACACCCGGCAACTCGTTCGTCAGCCTGGAGGGCGATTCCCTGTCGTACGTTGAGATGAGCGTCCGGCTCGAGGAATGCCTGGGTCAACTGCCGGGGAACTGGCACCTGACCCCCATTTGTGACCTGGCTACGTCGCGGCGCCGTCGACCTTGGGTTGGCTGGCGGTCCATCGAGACCAACGTCTTGCTGCGCGCGGCCGCCATCGTGGCCATCGTGGGTTCGCACGCCAACGTCTTCACACTTCTCGGCGGCGCCCACGTGTTGCTGGCGATAGCAGGCTTCAACTTCGCCCGTTTCCAGCTCACAACCTCAACTCGTCGCGAGCGCATGCGACACCAGCTTGGCAGCATTGGCCGCATCGCCGTCCCGAGCGTGGTCGGTATTTCTCTTGCCTATGCACTCACCGACCACTACAGCGTGGCGAACATCTTCCTGCTCAACGGCATCGTGGGTCCCGACAACTGGACCACCCAATGGCACTTCTGGTTCGTGGAGGTGCTCGTCTACATCCTCGCCGCGGTGACAGCTGGCCTAGCTATCCCTGCTGTGGACCGGTTCGAGCGGCGGTTTGGCTTCGAGATCGCGATGGCCGCACTGGCGCTCGGTCTCCTCTGGCGCTATGACGTCATACTCCTCGACACTGGACCCGACCGGATCCACACCGCTCATCTCGTTTTCTGGCTGTTCGCCGTGGGATGGGCCACCGCCAAGGCGAGTCGACAGTGGCAGCGATTGCTCGTGACCCTGTTGGCACTGTCTGCGCTGCCAGGATTCTTCGGCGACGCAGGCAGGGAAACGCTGGTGGCGGTAGGCCTCTGTCTGCTCGTGTGGGTCCCCACCATGCGGGTGCCTGAGCCCTCAATCCGAGTGGTGTCCGTGTTGGCGAGCAGCTCGCTCCACATCTATCTCGTCCACTGGCTCGTTTATCCGCATTGGGAGAACAGCTATCCCCTTTTCGCGTTGGCTGCCTCTCTGGTGGCCGGCATCGCCTTCTGGGTTGTCGCCATGCCGGTCATGACGCGTCTTGAATCTTTGGTCATAGCCCACTTATTAGGGGCTACTCCCCACCGGCCATCGACCGCACCTGAGTCGACGGTCAATGGCCGGCCATGAGGGAGATGTCACTCCAGTTCGAATACCAAGAGCGTCCTGCCACGCGGAAGGTCGAAGACCTTGAGCTGACCCCTGGCTGCGCTGAAGTTTCTGGTGCCGCCGGTGACGGGTATCGCGATGTCTTGACGGCCAAAGAGAGCTCCAGAGACTGTGATCTTCCCCCTTCCGTCAAGCTTGACGGTTGCCTCACAGTTGAACGTCCGGATGCCGAGTTCGCAGCGAACCGTGTCTTCTCCCACGACCCGGCGTCCTCGTTCAGAGTAAACCGCTTCTTCGAAGACGAAGAAATCGCCAGTAGTAAATCCCTTCCCGCCTAGGTTCACCTCTCGAGAGCGTATTTCTTCAGTGACCACCGTCAGGGTGTTAGCGCCACGCGCGAGTCGCTGCCCCTGTGTTATCGAATCCACAGGCCTGCCCGGCCAGCCCCGAAACTCCACCCGTTCACCGCCAGCGGCCATCGGCTCGCCGCCAGCTGTGGCGGCACTGATGCCGAACCATGCCGCTCCCGCTGTCAGCGCTGCCGCCAACCCTGCTCCGATTGCTTGTCGCCCTCTCACGTTGGGCTCCCTTCTCTTGCGGGAACCCCCTGCGGGTTCAACCGCGGTGATAACCCTCTGTGCTACACCCATCGAGAGTGATCAGGCAAGAGCCAAGGAGTAATAAAAGGCTTTACCTATGACTAGCCAGCGGCTGCGAAGCAGGAATAGTTTTGCTTAGTCGTCGAAGCTGCTTTGCTCCGGAGGAGTTGCCATGGTGGGAACGCTGCCGATCATCTATGTCCGCGGCTTCGCCGGCGACACGAGCGGCATCGATCAGGCTGTCGATGACCCCTTCTACGGACTGAATCTCGGCTCAACACACGTGCGTGTGGGCGGACGAGGCGACCCGGTCTTTTATCAGTTCGAGAGTCCGCTGCTGCGGCTCATCACCGATCATCAGTACCGGCTCTTGGTCGAGGGTGGTCAGGAGGGATACCTCGACAGCCAGGCAGAAGGGACAGTGGAACAGGCCAGCTTGTGGATCCATCGCTTCTACGATGCATCCGCATCCACCTGGAGCGCAGAGCCTGTCGACTTCAGCGTGGAGAGCGCCGCAAAAGACCTGTTGCGATTCGTGGAGAAGGTGCTGAGCAAAACAGGCGCGCCACGGGTGCATTTGGTGGCGCATTCGATGGGCGGGTTGATCAGCAGGTCGATGATCCAGCGGACGATCCCTGAAACGTACAGCGCACAACGGCTCGGGGCGCAGCAGCGATATCTGGCCGCGCACTTCGTCGACAGGCTCTTCACCTACGGGACTCCGCATGGAGGCATCGAGTTCGACGTCGGATTCGGACTTTTCGAGAAGGTGAGAGACGACTTCGGTCTGGGAGGTGGCGACATCTTCGGCCCGCAGCGGATGTACGAGTATCTGACACCCGCCGACTCTCGTGAATCTCAGGTCCCGGAAAAGTGGGATGCGCGGGTGATGCCGAATGACGAGAACTTCCCGTTGGAGCGCGTGTTCTGTGTGGTGGGGACAAACGCGAGGGACTATCCGGCGGCCCACGGACTGTCGTCCAAGGTCGTAGGCCCCAAGAGCGACGGGCTCGTCCAGATTCAGAATGCGCTGGTCACCGGAGCGAACCATGCTTACGTGCATCGCAGCCACAGCGGTCGGTACGGCTTGGTGAATTCCGAAGAGGGCTACCAGAATCTGGCCCGCTTCCTGTTCGGTGATGTCAAGGTCACTGCGGACCTCATCGACCTCGCGTTCCCCGACGACGAGGAGCTGACGTGGCAAGCCGAGGCGCAGGTCTCCATCCGCGGGTTGCCGATCCTCATGCACGAGCAGGCAGCGGCTCACTACTGCCCGATCCTTATCGAAAAGCGCCGTCCAGAAGACCCCGCGGATCGACCCGTGCCGCTGGTCACCACGTATATGTCGAGTACGTCGTCACGACCGGAGCAGGCGCCCACCATGCGATACACCCTGCATATCCGGGTGCTGTCACTGCGTGAACGCAAGCGGGGCTTCTTCTGGGAGGACCACCAGGAGCAGACGAGCGACTTCGACGACACCCTCATCATCGATGTGGGTTTCGTCGACAGGGGCATGGCTGCCTGGGCGGCGTGGGCCTCTCAGATCACGACGCCCCTGCGGTCGTACCGTCCTTCCGGCAACCCTCTGACTGACGAGGATCCGAAGGAAGGGACTTGGATGGCGCGGGTAGCGCTGCCGCCGGGCGGCCGCTTCTTCGGGGAACGCGCGGCGTTGTCACTCCGTGTCCGCAACGTCGTCTGAAACGCTCCGCGGGCAACCCGGTCATGCGGTTCGTCGACGTCGCGCCGTACTTCGCGGTCTTGATCATTGGCTTCGCCGCTGGCCGCCTTCTTCCCGGTCGCTGGCCATGGGCTTGCTTGGCTTTCCCAGCGGCACATCTGCTCGTGAGCATCGCCTCTGGCAGAGCCGAGGACGACTTGTGGAGCTATGTGATCCCCATCAACGCCATCTTGGCGGCGCTCACGGTCGGCGGCATGTTCGCGGGTCGTCTACGCCGTCGAAACTTGTACAAGTAGTCGGTCAGCGCAGATTGACCACCAGACGGTGATGGCCGCCTCCGGTTCGAACCACGAGCTCACGACCGCGCGACGTGCGCTGCACCTCCCACGCCACCGGCTCCCCGTCGAGCCAGACCCCTTGGACGCGCTTGCCTGCGGGGAGGACGTGGCCGAGCTTCAGGCGGACATTGCCGAGCTCGACGTTGACCACCGTGCGCAGCACGCCACCGCCCCTGAGTGCCTTCACATCGACCGGGCCGCCACCCAGTCGGATGTTCTGGCCCGCGATCCGGTGCTGGCCGCTCGGCAGCTTCGGCACGATCCGCAGCCGGTCTCGGCCCAGGTCGGGCGACACCCCCAGCTGCTGATGCACGACCGGCCACAGGGTGCCGTAGGCCCCCCATGCCTGCAGCACCATCGACCGCTCGTTGAACGGCCTGTCGATATTGGGGGTGAAATCCCCCTCGGGGGCGATCTCCGGCATTGCTCCGGGCATCTCCCAGACACGGGGGTCGAGCTGGATACGCGCGTTGCCGGTTGTGTAGTACTGCTGCTGGTCCGCCCCGAGTCGTCCGAAGTTTCCTTCGGCCACGGCCATGATGGCGGTGTTGAGGGAGAAGACATTGCGTTCGCTCGGGACGGTCGACACCACCGAATCACAGGTTGCCCCCGGGTTCCCTAGCGGGTCTGAGGTCGGCCCCGTCCCGGTGTGGTAGAGCCCGAACTGGCCGGTGTAGCACGGTCGCTGGCGTTGCTTGAGGGCGATCGCTCCGTGTGGCTTCGACGCCAACGGCCGCGCGACCGCCCCACGCCGGGCGAGCATCGCGTCCATCGGGGTGACCCCGATCCAGTGACGCTGGAACACCTTTCGGTTATCGGGGTTTGCGAGGGAGTCGGCGTACTGGCGAGCGTTGTCGCGGCCATACCACCATGCCTGCTCGAAGCGACGTTCCATCCGACGGGCCACTGCCGTCGCCCATGAGGCCGTCGCGCCGTCACCCTTGCTGCGGGCCATATCTGCAAGGTCGCGCAACCCGCGGATCGTGTAGACGGTGTTGTCGAGCTTCTCCTCGCCCATGCCTTCGCGTTCGACGTTGCCCAAACCCTCCGGCCATCCGTCGTCGTCCTCGTCGAGTCTGTTGACGATGTAGCGCATCCCGCGCCGGGAGAAGTCGTACATCCGGTCTCGGAAGGCGTCGTCTCCGGTCCAACGCCAGATCAGCGCCACCGCGCTCGGGAACTTCGCAGTCTCGTCGGTGTTGCCCGGGTCGGCATTCGCGCCGAAGTAGACAGCGCCGTCGGGGGTTACCTCGTGGACGACCTTGCCGCTGCGATCGTTGACGATCTCGCTGACGTCCCGCAGGGAGCGCAGATGCGCCTTGATATCTGCGAACTGACCCATGGCGACGGACGCGAAGGCGGTGTACTCGCCGTCGGTCCCGAACAGCCACGGATAGTCCGGCCATCCGGCACCCAGCCAGCGAGCGTGGGCGAGCCGCCCCTGCACGGGCGGAAAGCTCTGACCGGCGTTGACTGCACGCAGTCGGAGGTGGCGTGACTCCTGAACCGAGTCAGCGAGGTTCTGTTTGCTCCAGGTGATGCTGCGCTGCAGGAGGCGGTCCCCGGGCAGGGAGACCGCACTACGTCGGTCAATTGCCCGCCGGTCGTTGATTTTGCGCTGCAGATGAGCTTCGGGCGCCCGTACGACGTTCCGGTACGCCAGTCGCGCCCTGTCCAGTCCGCGATCAGAGCCGGCTACCGTGAACCACACCGTGACGGGACGTCCGGCCGATACGGGTACCCGATAGCGCAGCTGGCCGCCAGTACCGGCCCCGTATGCGGTGTCGTCGCACCGGGTGGGTGCCACCTCCGCGGTCCCAGACGCGGGGCAGATGACGGCGGGATCCTGGGGGCCGCGGTGATCTGGCCCTAGATCGCTTGCCACCGGGGCGAGATTGCTGCCGACCACGGCCGCCCAATCATGCGCGCCGAGCGGGTGGCCCGCGCCAGCGCGTTCGCGGAAGACGAGTGTCTTGCCCACGACCGAGCCGGAGTCCTGCTTGTTTACGGCCAGCTGACTTGGGGTGGTCTCACCCCAGGGGTACGACAGCATCAGCTCCGAATGCGCGTCCAGGGCGAGTGGCACACGTCGATTGGTGTCGCTGCGGAACGTCAAGCCGATCAGCCCGGCCCGCGGCCCGTCTGGGACGGCGTCCGTGCGATGCACGGTGAGGCCACCGCCGGCGCCGTACAGGGTCCGCGTGTATCCCCAACCGCTGCCAAATCGTCGCGCGGGGATGCCGTCGCCCAACCAGGCACCATCGACACGGAACCAGACGCCGTCGAGCAGCTTCACTGGCGGGGTCCAGAAGCCGCCCATCTCCCCGCGGGTGTGGAAGCCCATGGCTGGGTAGAGACCGTCTTCTGTTGAGGTGGAGTAGAAGCGGTCCCCGAGAACCACGGCTCGGCGATCCTCTAGGCGCGTCGTCGTCGTCAGTTCCGGGGTGCGCGGTGGATGGTCAAGGGCGCGCCGGTTGGCGGGGAGGCTCACGCCCGTATCCGGCACCCCGTTCGCTTCCGTCGTTCGCTGCGGCGATTGAGTGGCCAGGACGGGGGTGGAAAGCACGCCCGCAATCAAGGCAGTCGCTGTGAGACCGATACTGGAGCGGAGCGTGCGCATGGGGGCCTCCCAAAGCTTTGGCGGTGGCGCACCAGAAGTTTGCCCGGAGCAACCCGATCTGATCGTTCTACCGCAGGAAGACTCCAGCACACAAGGGCTAGCCGGACCCGGAGCTGGACTTGTCCGCGACTGGGGCCGCTATAGCGTTCTCCGGTGCGGACAAGTCGGGAGGTCAGCGGCGATTCAGCGGACGCTAGTCCGCGATTCCCTCAATCGTTTCTTTGATCTGGTCGAGTGGCAAGGAGCTGCTGAACACCGCAATGACGGAGGTATCGTCCACGGTGGACCGACGGCTCGTCGCGCGGGCTGGTGGGGCGGCTGGCACGAATGTCGAGCACACGTAGTCGAACGCGCGGTCGAGGTCAGCCCGCGGACGACCGGTGCAGCCG
>JACCZJ010000112.1 GCA_013696065.1 Nocardioidaceae bacterium | reverse complement strand
AGCTCAGGCGTATGCCGTTCGGTCCAACGAGCCAATGGGCCAGTCCCGGGAGCTCGCATCATCACGTGACATTCTGGCGTCACCATGGCTAGACCTGCAGCGAATCTCATCAACCTCGACGAGGTCTCCAAGGCCTTTGGCATTCGGCCCCTGCTGAGCGGCGTCTCACTCGGACTGCAGCGCGGCGACCGGGTGGGCATTGTCGGCCGGAATGGCGACGGCAAGACGACGCTCCTGCGCATCATGGCCGGCCTCGAGCCCGTCGACGAAGGGCGCATGACACACAATCGTGGCCTCCACGTGGGCCTGTTGAGTCAGCGAGACGACCTCCGCGACCACGACACCATCGGCCATGTGGTCTTGGGGGAGATGGCCGAACACGAGTGGGCAGCCGACGTCCGCTCGCGCGACGTGGTCGAGCACCTGCTGAGCGGGCTCGGTCTCGAGCGCCGAGTGGACGGGCTTTCGGGTGGGGAACGCCGACGCGTGTCCCTTGCGAAGCTGCTGCTGACCGAACTCGACGTGGTGCTCCTCGACGAGCCCACCAACCACCTTGACATCGAGGCGGTGGCCTGGCTGGCGGAACATCTCGTGTCCAGACGGGTGACGCTCGGCATCGTCACTCACGATCGGTGGTTCCTCGACGCGGTGTGCACCAGCACCTGGGAGGTGCACGACGCGGTCATCGACAGCTATGAGGGCGGCTATGCGGCGTTCGTGCTGGCCAAGGCGGAACGGATGAGGCAGGCCTCGTCGGCGGAGATCCGTCGACAGAATTTGATGCGCAAAGAACTCGCCTGGCTGCGCCGCGGCCCGCCTGCGCGCACCTCGAAGCCGCAGTTTCGTATCGACGCCGCTAACGAGTTGATCGCGGACGAGCCGGCGCCTCGCGACGGAGTCGAGCTGCAGCGCTTCGCGATCGGGCGGCTCGGCAAGGACGTGTTCGACCTGGAAGATGCCACCATCACGCGTGGCGGGCGAGACCTCGTCGACCACCTGACCTGGCGGATCGGCCCCGGCGACCGGATCGGCTTGGTGGGAGTCAACGGAGCGGGCAAGACGTCGCTGCTGTCGGTGTTGACCGGGGAGGCTGCGCCTGAGGCGGGTCGGCTCCGGACCGGGCGCACTGTTCAGCTGGCACACCTTCGCCAGTCACTGGACGGGCTCGACCCGACAGAGCGGGTGCTGCCTTCGGTCGAGTCGATCAAGCGGGTGGCGTCGGTTGCGGGAGGTCGGGAGCTGACGGCCACCTCGATGCTGGAGCGTTTCGGCTTCACCGGCGACAAGCTGACTGCCCGGATCGGTGATCTGTCCGGCGGCGAGCGGCGGCGTCTGCAGCTGTTGCGGCTGCTGCTTGCCGAACCCAATGTGCTGCTGCTGGACGAACCGACCAACGACCTCGACATCGAGACGCTCAACGTGGTCGAGGACTATCTCGACTCGTGGCCGGGCACGCTGATCGTCGTGTCGCACGACCGTTATTTCCTCGAGCGGGTGTGTGACACGGTGTGGGCGCTGCTCGGGGACGGCTCGTTGGCGATGTTGCCCGGTGGCGTCGACGACTACCTGTCGCGGCGTTCGGCGGTCCTCGCTTCTGCACCCTCGGGTGGTATGACGTCCAGCACGCCGGACGAGCGAGCCGTCATACGCCTGGACGCCACGGCGGAACGGGCCGCCAAGAAGGAGTTGTCGCGGATCGAGCGGCAGCTGACCACGCTCGACTCCAAGATCGCCGCCGTCCATGGATCGATGGCTGAACACGCGAGTGACTACGGCCGACTCGCCACCCTCGACGAGCAGTTGGTCGACCTTGAAGCCGAGCGCGGCCGCCTCGAGCATGAGTGGTTGAGCGCGGCCGAACTTCTCGAAGGCTGAGCGTCTGGCATGGGCCTCAGCGGCCCTGATCCTGAGATCGCTGCCGTCACCGGACCGGCCGCGACTCAACGGTCGAACGGGGCGACCACGGTACGCAGGAGGGCCGACAATGAGACGCGTTGTGCCTCGGTCAGCTCCGAAAGCAGCAAGCGTTCCTGGGCCAGCAGTCCTTCGAGCGCCGCGTCCACCCGGGCGCGACCTGATTCGCTGAGACGGACCAAGACGCCCCGGCGATCGTCGGGGTCAGGGAGTCTCTCGACGAAGCCCTTCGCGGTCAGCCTGTCCACGCGATTGGTCATCGTTCCCGAGGTCACCATCGTCTCGCGCAGCAGCCGACCTGGTGACAACGTGTAGGGGGCACCGGCCCGACGCAGCGCCGTGAGTACGTCGAATTCCCAGGACTCGAGGCCGTGCTCGGCGAACACCGACCGGCGAGCCAGATCGAGGTGGCGAGCCAGCCGGGTGACCCGGCTCAGCACCTGCATGGGCTCCACGTCGAGGTCCGGGCGTTCTCGCTGCCAGGCTGCGACCAGCTGGTCGACCTCGTCCCCATCGGCGGCCATGCAGTCCACCTTAGTGCGTCGAGACTCTTGACATAGAGATACGCGTGAGGTCAAACTATGTTGACGTCAAGATATCTGCAAAGGGGAGATCGCTATGGTTCTGTGGGACCCTGCCCACTATCTGCGCTTCAGCGACGAGCGATCTCGCCCGTTCTATGACCTGCTCGCCCGCGTAGAGGCTGAGGACCCTGACCATGTGGTGGACCTGGGCTGTGGACCGGGCCAGCTCACCCGCTCGCTCGCGACCAAGTGGCCGGGCGCCGCCATCAGCGGCATCGACTCGTCGGTCGCCATGGTCGAGGCCGCGCCGGCGGACGACTCCGCAGAGGTTCGCTTCGAGGTCGGCGACATCCGGCACTGGCAGCCAGCCGATCCCGTGGATGTGCTCATCTCCAACGCGGCCTTGCAGTGGGTGCCCGGCCATCGAGAGCTGCTCCCGCAGCTGATCGCGTCCGTGGCGCCGGGCGGATGGTTCGCATTCCAGGTGCCAGGCAACTTCGACGAACCCAGCCATCGCCTCCTTCGCGACCTGGCTAGTGACCCACGTTTCGCGGCGGCAACGGCTGGAGTCGAGTGGCCATCCGCCCATGACGCCGCCACCTATCTCGGAGACCTGTCAGCGCTGGGATGTCGAGTCGACGCGTGGGAGACGACATACCTGCATGTGCTCACAGGTCCCGATCCGGTCTTCACGTGGATATCGGGCACTGGAGCCCGACCTGTCTTGCAGGCACTGTCGGCCCCGCAGCGAGAGATGTTCGAGGTGGAGTACAAAGCCCTCCTGCGAACGGCCTACCCGGCCCAGGCATTCGGGACGCTGCTGCCGTTTCGCCGGATCTTTGTCGTAGCGCACAAGGGATCGCCATGATCGTTCGACACGCCAGACCTGCCGACCTCAAGGCGCTGCTGGCACTCCTCGACGAGGACAGCATCCGCGAGGTGGCCGAGCACTACAGCGACCTGTCGCCATACGCTGCGGCGCTCGAGGAGATCCTCGCCAGTGATCATGCGACCGTGCTCGTCGGTGAGCTTGAGGGTGAATTGATTGCCACCGCGCAAGTGACTTGGCTGCGCAGGCTCATGTATGGCGGTGGGCTGGTCTGCCAGATCGAATCAGTGCGTGTCTCGTCGCGGCTGCGCGACCAAGGGCTGGGGCGACAGCTCATGGAGTGGGTGATCGCCGACGCGCGCAGCCGTGGATGCGCCCGCGCCGAACTGACCAGCAACGCGGCACGGGTCAATGCCAAGCGCTTCTACGAGCGGCTTGGCTTCATCTCCAGCCACGTGGGCATGAAGCTCTATCTCCAGGAGTCCGCATGACTGTGCTGCACCACGTCCAGGTGAGCTGCCCCGAGACAGGCGAGCCGGCGGTCCGCGAGTTCTACGGAGCGTTGCTCGGTCTGCGAGAGGTGGCGAAACCTCCTGAGCTGGCGCGACGGGGAGGGGTGTGGTTCCGCGGCGACGGCTACGAGTTGCACGTGGGCGTGGAGACGCCATTTGTCCCTGCCGCCAAGGCCCACCCTGCATTTCTCGTGGACGATATCGATGCTCGGGCTGCTGAATTCTCCGCCGCCGGCTGTGCGGTGACGTGGGACAGCAACTTCCCTGGCTACCGGCGCTTTCATACCCGAGACCCCCATGGCAACCGGGTTGAGTTGCTCGGCGGGAGGTAACTGGCCACTCAACGGGAGGTAACTGGCCTCTCAACGGGAGGCGAGTGACCTCTCAACGGCATGGACCGCTGAGAGGCGGCGGAGTCGGCGGAGGCGGAGTCGGCGGCGGCGGCGGTCAGGCCTCGAGTTCGGCGAGCACGCGCGGGATCTGGGCCGGAACCTCGCGGGCCAGGTATCCGAGCTTGCCGACGTCAGCGGCGAGGCGATCGCCCGCCCGGCCGTGCAGGTAGGTGCCCCACACCGCGGCCTGCGACGGGGTCGCCCGACGAGCGAGCAGACCAGCCACCACGCCGGCCTTGACGTCGCCCGATCCTGACACTCCCAGCCCCGCGCCACCTCCTTCGTCGTACCAGACTTCGCCCTCAGGTGAGGCAATTGCCGACCGGACGCCTCCCGCGGTGACCGTGGTCTGGCTCCGCTTGGCCAGCTCGAGAGCGGCCGCAGCCGGATCGTCCTCGACCTGGCTGCGCGACCAGCCGAGAGTGATGGCCAGCTCTGACAGATTCGGCGTCAACACGACGTTGCCAGCCAGATGGTGCACACACTCGTGATTGTCCGTCACGGCGGCCAGGGACAGGGCATCCAACACCATCGGCACTCGCAGCTCCGTCACGATGCTCGTCGTCAAGGAACGCACCGACTCCTTGCCGACCAGTCCCGGACCTATCAAGACGACGTCAGCCTCACTGGCGAGCTCGAGCACGAGTTGAGCGGATTCGGCGTCGAGGCTGCCGTCTGACCGATCGGGTATGCCGCGAACGAGCGCCTCTGGCAAGGCGAGGGCTAGATGGGGAGCAATGCGAGAGCCCGTGACGACTTGAAGCTTGCCACCCCCTGCTCGTAGCGCCGCTTCGGCGGCGAGGAGGATCGCGCCGGGGGTCTCGGAGCCACCACCGACCACCACCATGCGACCGCGCGACTCCTTGTCGTCCTCGGCTGCAGGCAGCGGCCATTTCCGCAGCAGCATGGGGGTGATGACACGGGCGTCAGGGTGCGGGGGTTGCGGCATCAGGTTCCTCGGTGATCTCTTCGGATGCGTCAGCGAGATGCTCGACGTCGTTGTACAGCGCCAACGACATCATCTCGTCGCCGGGCCCGGCGGTGTAGCGGGTGATCGAGCAGTTGGCGAGCTGGGTGTCCCGATCGATGTCAAGCAGATCGCGTTCGGTCAGCTCTTCGAGCACATAGCGGAAAACCATGATGACGGCCTGGTGGCTCACGATCAACATGCGCCGTCCGGGGTAGCCGGACTGCAAGGTGGCCACGACGCTTCGCACCCGCAGTCCGACGTCTGCCCAACTCTCTCCCACCGGGGGGCGGTAATAGAACTTGCCGAGCCGGTCGCGGCGGTCGACCTCCTCGGGCAGCCGCTTGCGAATCCCCGTCGACGTCAGCCCGTCGAGGACGCCTAGCTCGCGCTCGCGCAGCCGCTCGTCGCCCTTGAGGCGGAGGGCGTCGGTTGCTCCGGCCGCCTCGACCGCCACCTCGGCGGTGCGTTTGGCCCGCTGGTACGGCGACACGAGGCCCACCTCTGGACGGTCGTCATCGCTCAGCTTGCTCAGCCAGCGTCCGACGGCCTCAGCCTGCCCGACACCCGCCTCCGACAAATCGACGTCGGGGTCTCGGATGTCAAGGTCGAGAACTTCCGCGCGCGCCTTCTGCGCGGCCTGGTCTGCCAGGTTGCCTTCGCTTTCGCCATGGCGCACGAGCGTCAACGATGCCGGCCAGAGAAACTCTTGCATGCTGGGAAGCTACCCAACCTCGGGCGAAACCACAGCGCGACGGTCTGGTCGCGGCGCTCCCGGGAAGTGCAAAGCCCAGAGCCGGCAACCCAGCCAGCAGCCCAACCAGCAGCCCAGCCAGCAGCAGAGCCAAAGCCCAGCCAGCAGCCGAGCGTTCTGCGCACCTCCGGCGTCGGTCGCCTAGGCTGGCCCGCGATGACGAGCACCCTGGCAGCGTTCGCCGCGGCCATCCCCAAGGTGGAGCTCCATGTTCACCAGGTGGGATCTGCCTCACCACGCATCGTTGCGGAGCTGGCTAGCCGCCACCCTGACACGTTGGTGCCGGACGACCCGGACAAGGTGGCGGACTATTTCGAGTTCACCGACTTCGCCCACTTCGTCGAGGTGTACCTCTCGGTCGTGGACCTGGTGCGCACACCTTCCGACGTACGCACCCTCACCTATGAGGTGGCGCGCGACATGACGGATCAACAGATTCGGTATGCCGAGCTGACCTGCACGCCCTACACCTCAGCGATCCGCGGCATCGCTGCCGAAGCGTTCTGCGAGGCGATCGAGGACGCCCGAGTTGCGGCCGAGCGCGATTTCGGGCTGGTGCTGAGGTGGTGCTTCGACATACCGGGGGAGTCTGGACTCCTTGCCGCAGAGGAGACCGCCCGGATCGCGACTGAGCTCGCCCCGGCCGGCCTGGTGGCCTTCGGGTTGGGCGGGCCCGAGATGGGAGTCCCGCGCCCTCAGTTCAAGCCGTACTTCGACCGCGCGAGGGCAGCCGGGCTGCGTTCGGTGCCACACGCCGGAGAGACCACAGGTCCAGAGACGATTTGGGATGCGATCCACGATCTGGGTGCCGAGCGGATCGGACACGGCACCTCAGCCGTCGAAGACCCAGAGCTGCTCGCTTATCTGGTCGAGCACGACATCGCCCTGGAGGTGTGCCCGACCTCGAACGTCGCAACGCGGGCGGTCTCAGACCTCGCCGAACACCCGGTGAAGCGGATTGTCGAGGCTGGAGTGACGGTCACGATCAACTCAGACGACCCCCCGATGTTCGGCACCACCTTGACCCAAGAGCTCGTCGTGGCGGCTAGCTTGCTCGACCTGGACGAGTCCGGCATCGCGCAGCTGGTCCGCAACGCCGTACAGGCATCTTTCGCGGACGACGACATGTTGCGCCGCCTGCTGACCGAGCTCGATGCCATCTGACTTGGCCGCAATCAAGCACGCCGTAGCGGCCTCAGTTGCGGACAAGTGGGGGTGTGACGCGTCGCCTAGGTGACGGGGCGGGTCTTGAGCGTGGGGTGCTGCTCGAGGCCGGACAGACCGTTCCAGGCAAGATTCACCAGATGCGAGGCGACCTCGGCCTTACTCGGATTGCGCTCGTCGAGCCACCACTGCCCCGTGGTGCCCACCATGCCGACCAGCATCTGCGCATACATGGGGGCGTACTGCGCATCGAAGCCCCGGGCACGAAACTCAGCGCCCAAGATGTATTCGACCCTCGAGGCGACATCGCCGATGATGGACACGAACGACCCCGACTCCGACCCGATGGGTGAGTCCCTTACGAGAATGCGGAAGCCGTCTGCGGACTCCTCGATGTAGTCCAGGAGGGCGAAGGCGGCTTGCTCGAGCAGGTCACGCGGGTTGCCCGCCGTGAGGGAAGACCGCATCTTCGAGAGCAGTTGCAGCACCTCGCGGTCCACCACGACGGCATACAGGCCCTCTTTGCCGCCGAAGTGCTCGTAGACGATGGGCTTGGAGACCTCAGCCCGCGACGCAATCTCCTCGATCGCGGTGCCCTCGAACCCACGCTCGGCAAACAAGCCGCGCGCGATGTCGATGAGCTGTTCACGTCGCTCCGCCGCTGTCATGCGTGCGCGGGTATGACGCTTGCCCTTGACCTCGGTCAAGCGATGGTCATGGCGGCCAGCCGGTCAGACACTGGGTTGAACGCGCTTAGCTTCGAGGCGCTCCTTGACCGGCCAGCGCACAGCCGACACCCAGCCGACCTTCTCCATGAACCAGATGATGCGCGCTGACGTGTCGATCTGCCCACGCAGTACGCCGTGTCGCGCACACGTGGGGTCACTGTGGTGCAGGTTGTGCCACGACTCACCCATCGAAGGGATGGCCAACCACCAGACGTTGCCCGACTTGTCGCGCGATTTGAAGGGACGCTCGCCGACGGCATGGCAGATCGAGTTGATCGACCAGGTCACGTGGTGGAGCAGCCCGATGCGCACGAGTGAGCCCCAGAAGAAGGCAGTGGCGGCGCCATGCCACGACATGGACCACACGCCTCCGACGACGGCTGGCAGCAGCAACGTCAGGACCACCAGGAAAGGAAAGGCCCTGGAAATGCGGAGGATGTCGCGGTCTTTGAGCAGGTCGGGCGCGTATTGACGCTGAGAGGTCTGATCCTGGTCGAACAACCACCCCATGTGGGCGTAGAAGAGCCCCTTCATCAAGGCTGGGATGGTTTCACCGTAACGCCAAGGCGAGTGCGGGTCACCTTCGCGGTCTGAGAACTTGTGGTGCTTGCGATGGTCGGCGACCCAGCGGGTGACAGAACCCTGGATCGCCATAGAGCCCGCAATCGCCAAGGCAATCTTGACGGTCCGATTGGGTTTGAAGGACTTGTGCGTGAATAAGCGGTGGAAGCCGACCGTGATGCCGTGGCCGGTCACCATGTACATCACCAGGGCGATCACCACGTCCCGCCAGCCAAGCCAGCCGCCCCACGCCAACGGCGCGGCGGCCAGAATCGCCAGAAAGGGAAACACGATAAAAAGGGCGAGAGCGAATCGCTCCTTGAAGCTTTGCTTCTCGCTGCCGACCGGCGTCATCTCCTCCGGCGGCGTCGTGGGGCCCGCGAGGTCAGCTGCCTCGTGATCGGTGTGAGGTGGGGCGGCGGCGAAGGCAGTAGCTGGGGTCATCTCAACGAGTCCTCGTGTTCTATCAGCATCGTGCGGCGGCTTACCGGAAAGCCAGAAATGCACTAGTTACGCTACCGTAACCTACGGTTCCGTAGCGGACAACCGATGGATTGCCGAGTTCATCTGGCCAAGCCACATGGCAGACTGTGGCCACGCAGGGGTGCGCCGCTATTTGGAGCACACCGCAATCCCCTGTGGGGTAACCCGGCAGCCCGCAAGCCTTTGAAGCTTGAGGTCCTGGATCGAAGCCAGGCAGGGGAGCGCAATGCGAGGAGCACAGGTGGCAGACCGTCCGGCAGCAGTCATCGTGCTGGCGGCGGGTGGGGGCACTCGCATGAAGTCCTCGACCCCCAAGGTCCTGCACAAGATCGGCGGTCGCAGCCTCGTCGGCCACGCGCTTTATGCCGCCCGAGGTTTGCAGCCCGACCATCTCGTCGTCGTGGTCGGCCATGGCCGCGAGGCGGTGGAGTCGCATGTGCGTGCGCTCGACGATCAGGTGTTGTTCGGCATACAGCTTGAGCAGCGCGGAACCGGTCACGCGGTGCAGATAGCACTCGAAGCACTGCCCGCAGCTGCGTCGGGGACCGTGATCGTCACGTATGGCGACGTGCCTCTGCAGTCCTCACAGACCTTGGCCGAGCTTGCCGCTCAACACCAGGCCGACGGCAATGCGGCAACGGTGCTGACCGCACACTTGCCAGACCCGTTCGGGTATGGACGGATCATCCGTGACTCGGGCGGCGCGGTCGTGGCCGTGGTCGAGGAAAAGGACGCAACGGCCGAGCAGCGGGAGATCAGGGAGAGCAACTCAGGCATCTTCGCCTTTGACGTCGCGGTTTTGCGCGACGCTCTCAGCCGGGTCGACGACCTCAACGCGGCCGGTGAGCTCTACCTGACAGATGTGGTCCGCATAGCGCATGCTGACGGCCACCGGGTGGGGGCCTTGACCGTTGACGACCTGTGGCAGACAGAGGGTGTCAACACCCGGCGGCAACTCGCCAAACTCGGTCGCGAGCTCAACCGTCGAGTGCTCGATCGCTGGATGGCTGATGGCGTCGAGATCATCGACCCCGCCACCACGTGGGTCGATGTGACCGTCGAGCTCGCCGCGGACGTGTCCCTCAAGCCGGGCGTTCAACTGCACGGGGAGACGGTGGTGGAGACCGGCGCTGTGATCGGGCCGGATACGACGCTCACCGATGTCACGGTCGGCGCTGGCGCCCAGGTTGTGCGGACCCATGGCTTCGGTGCGGTGCTTGGACCCAAGACGCTGGTTGGGCCCTTTGCCTACCTGCGTCCCGGCACCGTGCTGGCCGAGCGGGGCAAGATCGGCACGTTCGTCGAGACCAAGAACGCCGAGATCGCAGAGGGTGCCAAAGTGCCGCATCTGTCGTACGTCGGTGACGCCGAAATCGGAGCGGGAACGAATATCGGCGCCGGCACGATCTTCGCCAACTACGACGGCGTCGACAAGCACCCCACTCACGTGGGAGCGCATTGCCACACCGGTGCCAACAACACTTTTGTCGCTCCCGTGAAGATAGGCGATGGCGCGAGCACCGGAGCTGGGACAGTGGTGAGGCGAGAAGTACCGCCCGGCGCGCTCGCGATCAGCACGGGCCCGCAACGGCATGTAGCAGACTGGGTGGAACGCAAACGTCCCGGCTCGTCGGCGGCCAAAGCCGCTGCGCAGGCTCGCAATGAGGAGGCACGACCGTGACAGGCGTCAAGCGGGCCACAGAAAAGAACCTGATGCTCTTTTCGGGCCGGGCCCATCCGCACCTGGCCCAGGAGGTAGCCGAGTTGTTGGAGACCGAGTTGGTGCCCAACTCGGCATACGACTTCGCCAACAGTGAGATCTATGTGCGGTTCGAGGAATCGGTGCGGGGCAGCGACGCGTTCGTGATGCAGAGCCACACTGCGCCGGTCAACCAGTGGATCATGGAACACCTGATCATGGTCGACGCGCTCAAGCGGGCCTCCGCCAAGCGCATCACCGTCGTCCAACCGTTCTACGGCTACGCGCGGCAAGACAAGAAGCATCGGGGCCGCGAACCGATCTCCGCGCGGCTGATGGCCGATCTTTTCAAGACCGCCGGTGCGGACCGCCTCATTTGTGTCGATCTGCACTCGTCACAGATCCAGGGATTCTTCGACGGACCCGTCGACCATTTGATGGCGTTGCCGCTCTTGGCCGAGTATGTCGCCCAGCGCTACGGCCACGAAGACCTCGCGGTTGTCTCACCCGACGCGGGGCGGATCCGGGTGGCCGAACAGTGGTCCCAACGGCTGGCCGGTGCGCCGCTGGCCTTCGTTCACAAGACCCGCGACATCAAACGTCCCAACGAGTCCATCGCCAATCGAGTGGTCGGAGCTGTCACGGACCGGGTATGCGTCCTGGTCGACGACATGATCGACACCGGCGGGACCATCGTGAAGGCCGCTGACGCGTTGATGGCGGCGGGCGCCGCCGACGTCGTGATCGTCGCCACTCACGCGATCTTGTCCGGGCCCGCCGTCGATCGCCTCAAGAACTCGTGTGCCCGTGAGGTCATAGTGACCAACACCTTGCCCATTGCCCCGGACAGCGAGTTCGACAAGCTGACCACCTTGTCTATCGCGCCTCTGATCAGCCGCGCCATCCGCGAGGTGTTCGAGGACGGCTCGGTGACGAGTCTCTTCGACGGCAACGCCTAGACATCCAGTAACGCCTAGATAACCAGCAGAGCGCTCGCCAGGCCTAGGAATCGGTGCAGCGAAGGCCGGGCCCAAAAGACAGCAGAGTGAAGGCGAACGCCTGTCGGGACGGTGAATTTCCCTCCGTCGCGTGGCGCAGCTAAGATCGACCAGTTGCCTCGGCGAGGGAGCGCCACCACTTTCGACGCGCAGTCTGCGTTGTTGCCCCTGGTGCAGCGCCATCCGACATCAAGTCGGACTCCGTGATCGACGCGGTGGATGGATGGATGCAGCTCTCTGCTCCGTGGCAACGCCCATGATGTGCTCCGTGCCCATCGTTTGACCGCCGCCCGCACTAGCCGTCCTTCACCACCCCGCTTCTCACCACCTGCCGCCCCATCTCGCGCCCAGCACCACTCAAGGAGTAACCCCGTGTCGTCAGAGGTCAAGATCAAGGCCGAGTCCCGCAGCGAATTCGGCAAAGGTGCGGCCCGTCGCATCCGCCGCGACTCGAAAGTGCCCGCTGTCCTCTACGGCCACGGCACCGACCCAGTGCACATCAC
>JACCZJ010000095.1 GCA_013696065.1 Nocardioidaceae bacterium | reverse complement strand
TGCCTCCACCTCGGGCCAAGGAGGACCAGCGATCCGGAGGCAGGGCCCGGAGTCGCGAGTCGCGCAGCGTAGAGGAAGCCCGACGCCTAAGTAGCAGGTCCGGCTGTCGCCGATGTCTTGAGACATCACATCGGCGCCCCCGGCAGGATTCGAACCTGCGCCACCGCCTCCGGAGGGCGGTGCTCTATCCCCTGAGCTACGGGGGCTCATCGGCGGGCCAAGACTAACAGCGCCTGGACGCGCAGCCCTAACCCTAGAGTGACCCTCGATAAGATGCCCTCCGTGACTCCCGACCAGCTTTCGCAGACGATCGTCGACGCATTGAATGCTCTCGCCAATCGGGGCTCGATCGCGGTATCCGAAGGCGCGATCCCCGCAGCGGTCAAGGTTGAGCGGCCGAAGAACAAGGAGCACGGCGACTACGCCACCAACGTCGCGCTGCAGTTGTCGAAGCAGGCGGGGCTCAAGCCGCGTGACCTCGCTGAGCTGCTGGCCCAAGAGCTCAAGGGGCGGGAGGCGATTTCGGCCGTGGACATCGCCGGACCGGGTTTCATCAACATCACGGTGGCGGCCGCAGCCCAAGGTGAGATAGCGCGGGCCGTCGTCGAGGTCGGTTCGGCGTACGGGACCTCCGACCGGTTCGCGGGCAAGCGCATCAATCTGGAATTCGTGTCGTCGAATCCGACGGGTCCCATTCATCTGGGCGGGGGACGTTGGGCGCCGGTCGGCGACAGCCTCGCCCGGGTGTTCACGGCCATGGGGGCCGACGTCACCCGCGAGTACTACTTCAATGATCACGGTGCGCAGATCGATAGGTTCTCCGCGTCCTTGTTGGCCGTGGCCAAGGGCGAGGACCCCCCGGAGGACGGCTACGTCGGCAGCTACATCACCGACATCGTCGAGCAGGTCGTGGCAGCTCATCCCAGTGTGGTCGATATGCCCGACGATCAGGCGAGGGAAGTGTTTCGGCGCGAGGGCGTCGAGCTGATGTTCGCCGAGATTAAACAGACCCTCCGCACGTTCCGGGTCGACTTCGACGTGTACTTCCACGAGCAGAGCCTGCACGACAGTGGGGCGGTGGAGCGGGCAATTCAGCGCCTGACGGAGATGGACAACACCTACGAGGCTGAAGGGGCGCTCTGGCTCCGCTCCGAGAAGTATGGCGACGACAAGGACCGCGTGATCGTCAAATCCGATGGTCACCCGGCTTACATCTCAGCCGACCTTGCCTATTACCTCGACAAGCGTGAGCGCGGCTTCGACCTCGTGGTGATCATGCTGGGCGCAGATCACCACGGTTATGTCGGCCGGCTGATGGCGATGTGCCAGGCGTTCGGCGACACACCCCACGAAAATCTCGAGGTGCTCATCGGGCAGCTGGTCAACCTGGTGCGCGACGGCCAGCAAGTGCGGATGTCCAAGCGAGCCGGCAACGTCGTGACTCTCGACGACCTCATCGAGTCAGTCGGGGTAGACGCCGCCCGCTATGCCCTGGTGCGGTATTCGAGCGACTCCAGCATCGACCTGGATCTGGATCTGTGGGCGCGCGCCAGCAGTGACAACCCCGTCTACTACGTCCAGTACGCCCACGCGAGACTGGCCTCGATCCTGCGCAACGCGACAGAGCTAGGGCTGGCGCCAGCCGGGCAAGACTTCGATCCTTCCTTGCTGTCGCACCCGCGGGAGGGTGATTTGCTGCGGGCGCTGGCAGAGTTCCCCAGAGTCCTGGCGGCGGTTGCGGAGTTGCGCGAACCGCACCGGCTGGCGCGCTACCTCGAGGCAACAGCGGCGACCTTCCACAGGTTCTATGACGTATGCCGGGTGCTCCCGCATGGAGATGAGGACGCCACGGACCTGCACCGGGCCCGTCTGCTGCTGGTCGATGCCACGAGAATCGTGTTCGCCCGAGGCCTGCAGCTGCTCGGCGTCACCGCTCCCGAGCGCATGTAGTGGCCGCCCACGAAGCCGGGTCAGTCCACGCAGATGCTGGCACCCGCGGCCCCGCCTGGCTGAGTCCACCAGCCGACCCAAACACATTGGTTGCGGACCTGTGGCCGGTCAACGTCGTCAAGTCGTCCAGCGGTGTGGTGC
>JACCZJ010000091.1 GCA_013696065.1 Nocardioidaceae bacterium | reverse complement strand
CAACACGACTGTTCGTCGGTAGTAAGCCCCGACCATCAGTCTTGCCGCACCCAGCGTCGAGGCCAGCACGAGAATTGGCAGGCCGGCGTATAAGAAGTAGACCTGGCCCAATGCTTGATGGCCGAGGAGTAGGGCTGCACCTAGGGAGGCGAGTGCAGATCCGACCAGGAAAACGGTGACCGGTGACTGCCAGCCTCGCTCCGTCAGCAGCCCCATGGCGCCTGCCGCGACACCCAGCTGCGCGATGATGAAAGAAACGGTGACGATCGCCACCGTGGACACCGAAAGAGTCGACTGCATGCCCAGACCGGATTGCTCGGCCAACGCTCGAGTGGTCGCAAAGGGGCTCCAAGCCAGGGAACGTGAACTGCCGCCGTAGAACACCGCCTGCGCCACCAAGCTGGCCACGACCGCTAGAGCGGTCAGCACCGTAACGCTCCGGTGGACTCGCCCTGTGATCAAAAGGCTGAGGATCGCTGCGCCGGTGAGACCCGCCACCGTGATCGGCAGGTATGTCGACTTGGATCCCGCCACCACCAGCATGAGCAGTGGAAGAACCACCCAGATCCGACGGCTGGCCCCGCCGCGCGAGAGGATTTCGACGACGAGCAGCAGGAGGGGCAGGTAGAGCATGGTCGCGAAGGTATGGGTCGGGCTGAGGTAGAGGTAGTGGCTGGTGAAACCGGGTCCGGCCCATGGTGCGGAGCTAGGTGTCCAACCGAATACGTCGAGCGTGGAGGCTAATGCGAGCAACCCAGCCCCGAGCACGCCGTACCAGGGTTGTTGCGTGAGTCGGCTGGCGATGACGGCGAAACCCACGATGGTCAAGCAGAGAACCGGGACAATCGTCAAGACCCGCAATAACAGCACCGGTTCAAGGCCGGTAATCCACGACGAAGACGCCACATGCGCATGGGTCAACCAGTGGTAAAACAGCGGAACGCCATCCACGAACGGCATGTCGGCCGGGAGATGATGACGCAGCTCTGCGACGAGCGAGAGGTGGAACGGCTCGTCGACATACGGCGACCTCAAGGAGCGCGGGGTCATCGGCGTCGTCGACCAGATTTCGCGTGCGACCCAGGTGACGCTGAACCCGACGAGGGCTGCCACCATCCAAGACCAACCAAGCGGCATGCGCACCTTGCGCCGCCGCCACAACACACGTCCGCTGGAGGTGGCGAGGGAGATCGCAACGATGAGTACCGGGGCGGCGAGACCGAGGCGAGGCGCACCCAGCGCCAGGCAAAGCAGGTATGACGGCAACTCGACGACGTAGCCCATGATCGTGCCGAGCACCAGGTCCTCGAGGAAGGGACGGGATTGGCGTCGGTCGAGCCACCTCCAGATCAAGGTCCCGGGCAGACTCAGGCACAGCGCGACATAGGCCATGAACACGAACGCGTCTCGGAGATCCACTTCTGCCTGAACTCGCATGAGCGCGACCGTGCCGACGAGCACCAACCCAGCTGGAATCCACCCGGACCGCGCCACGCCAGTCCATCTCGGCGACGACCCGACGGTGCCGGGGGCATGGTTCGAGGCGTGCGACTGCGCCGGTGTCACCTTAGCGGGCTCACGTAGAGGAGCCGGGTTGATGAGGAGTGCGACGAAACGAGAAGAGTGAATGTCCGAAGTAGTTGAAGACCACAACGAAAACGATGGCGAGCAGCTGAGCGGGCAATACCGGAATCCCCGCCACCTCCACGAACAATGCCAGCATCAAGGCATTGAGGCTGAAGGCCGCCGCGTTCACCACAACAAAGCGCCAGAAATCGGTGATTACCTGGCCTTGGACGCGAAAAACGAAGCGTCGGTGCAGCGTGAAGGCCCCCACGGTGGCGATGGCGTAGGCGAGGACGAGAGTCGCAAGGTAGCCGATGACTTTCCCCGCCAAGGTATAGAGAAGGGCAAAGCTGGTAAGACCAATCGCCAAGTTGATTGCACCTACCACCAAGAAAGCGGCTTGCTGGGTGTGCAGCAACCGGCCGAACCTTTGCAGCATGGTGTCTGCGAAGGTACGTCGGGACACAGTCAGCAACTATAGTCGCTGCACATGACCGCAGACCCACGACGAGACGAGGACACTCACCTCGTATCGGTCGTCGTGCCGGTGTATCGGGGTGAGCAGACCCTGGCCGTCCTGTTGGGTGAGATCCTCACATTGACGAAGCCGTTCGTGACTCCGAACGGTCATGATGCTCGCATTGCCGAGGTTTTGCTGGTCCATGACCACGGACCCGACCAGTCCGCGCGGGTCATCCGTGATCTGGCGGCCCGGTACGACGTGGTGCGACCTGTCTGGTTGAGCCGGAACTTCGGTCAGCATGCCGCGACCCTGGCTGGGATGGCGTCCTCTGGAGGTGACTGGATCGTCACCCTCGACGAAGACGGCCAGCATGACCCGGCTGAGATCGGGGCGATGCTCGACATCGCCTTGAGCCACCAGGCAACGGTCGTCTATGCCGAGCCGGTCAACAACCCTCCTCATGGGGTTGTCCGCAACGCGGCGTCGCATGGGGCGAAATGGCTCATCGACAAGCTAGTCGGAGGTGAGGCCTCGTCGGTGTATCACAGCTACCGCCTGGTGCTCGGGGAGGTCGGCCGCAGTGTCGCCGCCTACGCAGGCGCTGGGGTTTATCTCGACATCGCATTGGGATGGGTGGCGGGCGAGGTGGCAACCTGTCCCGTTCGGCTGCGGGACGAGGCTGACCGGCCCTCGGGCTACAACCTGCGCACCCTGGCCTCGCACTTTTGGCGGATGGTGCTAACAAGTGGGACCCGGCTGCTGCGTGTCGTGAGTGTGCTGGGCGTGGCGTTCGCCTTGTTCGGCCTCATCGTCGCATTGGTGCTCGTGATCAATCGATTCACTGAAAACGACATCATGCCTGGGTGGACTTCGGTGATCGTCGTGGTGTTGCTGAGCACGGGCGCGATGCTGTTTTCACTCGGGATCGTCGCGGAGTATCTGGGTGTGGCCGTCAACATGGCGATGGGCAAGCCGCTCTATCTGATTGTGGGCGACCCTCAAGACGGCCCGCTTGGCCGTCATACGTCTGCTGAGTCGACGCGGCGGGCTGAGTCATCGGGTGTCTGAGCAGACGACGACCTGGGTGGTCGGGGCGGGCGGACTGCTCGGTCAGCATGTCGCGCGGCAGGCGGAACTGCTCGGTCACAGTGTCATGCGCCGCCCAATTCCTTGGTATGACGCCGAGTTGACGAGCCTTGCCTTGCGCGAGGGGCTGCGTGACCTCGTCGGGTCCGCATCCGCGGGTGGCTGGAACGTCGCCTGGTGTGCGGGCGCCGGGGTGGTTGCCAGCTCGAACGACCAGCTCGAGGTCGAGCAGGCGGTCTTTCGCCGCTTCGTGAGCGACCTCGCTGTGCTGGCTTGCGACGATGGGCGGGGCGCCGTCTTCCTCGCCTCGTCAGCCGGAGGTGTTTACGCAGGCGCCGAGAACCCGCCATTCACTGAGTTGACGCGGCCCCAGCCCTTGGTGGGTTACGGTTGGCTGAAGCTTGCCATGGAGGCAGACGTCGCTGCGCTCGCAGAGCAAACAGGCACACCGGTGTTCGTCGGTCGGATCGCCAACCTCTACGGCCCCGGACAGAAGCTCAGCAAGCAGCAGGGTCTCGTGTCCCAGTTGTGCCGCGCCCACCTGACCGGCCAGCCGCTGTCTTTGTATGTCTCCCTCGACACCCGCCGCGACTACCTGTACGTCGGCGACTGTGCCCAGATGGTCATGCGCGGGCTGGCGGGACTCCGTCGCTCGTCTGGGGCATGGCCAGACGATGGCCAACGAGATATTGCAGAGGCCGGCGACGTGCCCGCCGTAGTCACCAAGGTCTTAGCATCCGGTCGTAGCACCACGGTCGCGAGCCTCATCGGTGAGTCCGTCCGAGTGTTCCGCCGACGTCCGCGACTGGTGCTGGCAGCGCCGGGTCAGACTACGGGACAGGTGCGCGACCTGCGGCTGCGGTCGGTCGTGTGGCGTGATCTCGACCGGTGCGTCCGCACTACCTTGGCGGCCGGGTTTGCGGCGACAGCTGAAGACGTGGCGCTGCATGTTCGGCGCCCGGTGCGTTATGGGCCGGGTCGGCATACGGAAAGAGACAACACATGAGGTTGTTGGTCACCGGCGGTTCGGGTTTCATCGGCAGCCACTATGTGCGAACCGTCCTGGCCGACGCTTGGGGGCTGGGCATCCCAGACCAGGTCACCGTGATCGACAAGCTGACGTACGCCGGCAACCTGGCTAACCTTGCACCGGTCGAGGATGACCAACGGCTGAGTTTCGTTCAGGGGGACATACTCGACGCTGCCCTCGTCGACCAACTGATGGCCACGACCGATGTGGTCGTCCACTTCGCTGCGGAGAGCCATGTCGACAGGTCGATCAACAGCGCGGCGGAGTTCGTGATGACCAACGTGGTCGGCACCCAGACCCTGCTCGAGTCGGCGAGGCGGTATGACATCTCAAAATTCGTCCACATCTCCACCGACGAGGTCTACGGCTCGATCTCCTCTGGCAGCTGGGACGAAAGTCAGCCGGTGCAGCCCAATTCGCCGTACTCCGCGTCAAAAGCGAGCAGCGATCTATTCGCGCGTGCCTATCACCGCACTCATGGCGTTCCGGTCACCATCACCCGCTGCTCCAACAACTACGGGGCTTACCAGTTCCCTGAGAAGGTGATTCCGCTCTTCGTGACCAATCTCCTCGATGGCTTGACAGTGCCGCTGTACGCCGATGGCGCTAACGTGCGTGACTGGTTGCACGTTGATGACCATTGCCGGGCGATCCATCTGGTTGTGGAGGCGGGGCGCGCCGGCGAGGTCTACAACATCGGTGGCGGGACCGAGCTCAGCAACAAGGAGCTGACTGCGCGGCTGCTCCGTGTCTGCGGCGTGGGATGGGACCGGGTGGTCCACGTCGCGGACCGCAAAGGCCATGACCTGCGCTACTCAGTCGACAGCACCAAGATCCGGGCCGAGCTTGGTTATGAGCCGCGCGTCGACTTCGAGCGCGGCCTCTCAGCGGTCGTCGAGTGGTATGCCGAGAATCGCGACTGGTGGGAGCCACTCAAGAAGCGTGCGTAGACACGGTCGGATCGCCGGGGTTCAGCGGTGCGTTCATGCGCATAGACCAGTAGCTCGCGGGTATCCGGGTGACGTCGGAGAGGATGTCGCCGTTGATCTTGCCGAAGATGTCGCCAGCAAGCTCGAGGAAAGCCGCTGGCTCCCGCACGTACTCACCTCGGTCGTTGTTGGACATCCATCGAGACACCATTCCCTGGCCCGGCTCGTAGCAGGTATCTACGCTGACGACCCAGCCTCCCGGCGCCAGCTTCTTGGCGCACAACCGGAGGAGAGAACGAGAATCGTCGTCAGAGAGATGGTGCAACAGGCCTAGTAGGAGGACTGCGTCGAACGACGGCAGTGCCGCTGCGGCTGCCTCGTCGAATATGCCATGGTGAAACGTTGCCCTTTCGCTGCCCCACTTCTCGCGAGCCCACTCGATGTAGCCCGCGTCGGTGTCGAAGCCGTGGTAGCGCACGTTCCCCGGTAGCCGTTGGAAGTAATACGCCGGGCCGCATCCGACATCGAGTACGGAGTTCCCTTGCTGAATGTCTAGTTCGGCGATGCAGCGATATCTCAGCCGATCGGCGCCGACGACCTTCTGCAGCGCAACGTAGGCGGGCACGTTGTTGAGCACGTTCTTGATCAACTTCACGAAACAGGCTCCTGACGCGGAGGGGGAGATCCGCGCAAATGCTAGCCCAGGAGGTCGAGCAGATAGCGGCCGTAACCGCTCTTGGTCATCTTCTCCGCCCGCTGTCTCAGCTCGTCGTCGCTGAGGAAGCCACGTCGCCAGGCGATCTCCTCCGGAGAGCCGATCTTGAGACCCTGCCTATTTTCGACCGTGCGGATAAAGTTGCTGGCGTCGTTGAGCGAGTCGAAGGTGCCCGTGTCGAGCCAGGCGGTTCCTCGCTCGAGCACTTGAACGTGGAGCTGGCCTCTCTCGAGATACACCTGGTTGACATCGGTGATCTCGTACTCGCCGCGAGCTGATGGCGACAGACCGCGGGCGATGTCGACCACCCGATTGTCATAGAAGTAGAGCCCCGGGACTGCAAAGCGGCTACGTGGCTCCACCGGCTTCTCCTCCAGCGAGAGCGCGTGGCCAGCACGGTCGAACTCGACGACGCCGTAGTTTTCCGGGTCCGCCACTCGATAGGCGAACACTGCAGCGCCGTCGACGTTGTTGAACCGCTGCAGTTGCAGGCCGAGGCCCTGGCCGTAGAACAGGTTGTCGCCCAAGATGAGTGCGCAATGGCTCTGGCCGATGAAGTCAGCTCCAATGACGAAGGCTTGGGCCAGGCCGTTGGGCTCCGGCTGGCTGGCGTAACTGATGGAGATGCCGAACTGTGAGCCGTCGCCCAAGAGGCGTTCGAACTGAGCCTTGTCCTGGGGGGTGGTGATGATCAGGATTTCTCGGATCGCAGCCAGGATCAAGGTCGACAGCGGGTAATAAATCATCGGCTTGTCGTAGACGGGGATCAACTGCTTGCTGGCAGCCAACGTGATGGGGTGCAGTCGAGTTCCGGTTCCCCCGGCCAAGATGATGCCCCGCATGGGCACAGTGTGCCTTAGCGCAACGACACGATTTCGGTGGCACGCTGCGACGCGGCCCAATAGGTGTCAGGTCGAGCGGTGTGCGACGCCTCGCCCCGACATAGGCTGACTGTGACGGCTAGGCGATCGGACAGCGGATGCGGAAAGGCCGGGCCACGGATGGGCGAGCTGAGCCTTTGCGACAGATGCGGCTTCGACCCGGGACGGCTTCGCTGAGCGCCCGCTACGCGATGCGTCCGGTCGAGCTCGCCGACGCCGAAGCCCTCCTGGAGTGGCGCAACGACTTCGAGACGCGCCGGTTGGCAAGAACCCAGGGGGTGATCAGTCTCCGAGACCACATGAAATGGCTGGAGGCGGCGATCGCCGACGAAGCCCGCTTGTACCGCGTGCTGTGGGACGTCGGCGCCGAAGCCGACGTACCGCTCGCTTCGGTGCGCTATGACCTCGAGCCCGACACGGGTTGTGCTGAGGTCAGCATCCTGGTGGCGCCTACCGGGCGTGGTCGCGGTATCGGCCGGGTGGCGCTCGAGCAGAGCCTTCCCGAGCTCCGGCAGTGGCGGCCGGAGGTGACTGAGGTGCTGGCCGTCGTACACGAGAACAACCTCGCCTCGCGGCGACTGTTCGAGTCGACCGGCTACACCTACCGGGACTCCGACGGCGACTGGCGCACCTACGTGTTGGCCCTGTAACTCACCGAGCCGTTGCTCAGCGCGGGAAGGCGCTGGCTCGCCAGCGACCAGGCCCGTGATGATGGGCGCCGCGCATGTTGCGTTCCCGCGCCGGCCAGCTCGATCGGCGTACGACGGTCCGCTCGTCGCCTCCCGCAGCGACACGGGCAGCCACGACCGCGACCAGCGCCGCCAGCTCCTCAGGAGTTGGGTCTCCCTTCAGTACCTTCAGCAGTGGTAGGGCCTGTTCTTGATCTGGCATCGACGCTCTCTGACCTCTCAACAGGAGGCAACTGACCTCTCAACGGGCGGTAACTGGCCTCTCAACGGAGGGGGGAGGGGGTTACAGGGGGATGTTGCCGTGCTTTTTCGGTGGGTTCGTGTCTCGCTTGTCCGCGAGCATCTCGAGGGAGCGGATGAGCCGCCCGCGAGTCTCCGATGGCCGGATGACATCATCGACATAGCCACGGGCCGCGGCGACATACGGATTCGCAAAGTTCGCTTCGTACTCGGCAACGAGACGCGCGCGCGCTGCCGCGGG
>JACCZJ010000038.1 GCA_013696065.1 Nocardioidaceae bacterium | reverse complement strand
CTCGCGTCATCCCGGTCATCATGGCGCTGGCTGCGGCCGGGGTGCTGGTGACGGTCGACACCATGCGTTCGCAGGTGGCACGGGAGGCCGTCGCGGCCGGCGCGGTCGCGGTCAACGATGTGTCTGGCGGCTTGGCCGACGAGGCCATGCTGGCCACCGTTGCCCAGCTGGGTGTGCCGTTCGTGGCCATGCACTGGCGGGGGCATGCCACCGATATGCAGGATCGGGCGTCTTATGTCGATGTCGTCGGCGACGTCGTTGCCGAGTTGGCCGTGCGCGTCGAGGCTGCCACTCGAGCCGGCATATCCGCCGATAAGCTCGCGCTGGACCCTGGTCTGGGTTTTGCCAAGACCGCCGAGCATAACTGGGCATTGTTGGCAGGGATGGACTCGCTGTTGGGGCTAGGCCAGCCTGTGCTGGTCGGCGCCTCCCGCAAGGCGTTCCTCGGCGCTCTACTCGCAGGCCCCGACGGAGAGCCGAGGCCGGCTGCTGAGCGCGACGACGCATCGGCCGCGGTGTCGGCATTGGCCGCCGCGAGCGGGGCGTGGTGTGTGCGCGTGCATGATGTACGCCGGTCTTTGGATGCCGTACTGGTCGCGCATCGCCTGCTGCAGGCCCAGCGAATCAAGACCCACGCCGCGAGCCGAGAGGAGACGTGATGACAGACGACGTCGGCGAGGTGCTGGCGCTGAATACGGAGTTCTATGCCGCCTTCGAACGCGCCGACTTCGACGCGATGCAAGAGGTCTGGGCCGATGACGATGGCGTGGTCTGTGTCCACCCGGCGGCTGCCCCGATCCGTGGTCGCAGCGGGGTGATGCGCTCTTGGCTGGCATTGATGGCCAATGCGCCATACATTCAGTTCTTCCTCACCGACGTCCAAGCGTCGGTGGTCGGCGAGGTGGCGTCTGTCACGTGCACGGAAAACGTCCTGTCGGCGGGCGCCGACACGCCAGTCGGAGTGTTTGCCGGAGGCAGCGCAGCGGCCACCAATGTGTTTCGGCGAACGCCGGAGGGCTGGCGGATGTGGATACACCACGCGTCCCCGGTAATCTCGGACGCAGACCACGATGAAGCCGGCGATTCTGATCGGCACGGCAGCTAGCCATCTCGGCGTACCGGAAGCCACGGCGTACAGGGAGCCACATAGATGACGCGTGTCACGGGGGAGCCGACTGTTGACCGGCTGGTGCTCCGCGGGTTGCGTGCCCACGGCCATCATGGGGTCTTGGACTCCGAGCGCAGGGAAGGGCAAGAGTTCGTGGTCGATGTGGAGCTGGCGCTAGACACCCGTCCCGCCGCCGACACTGACGACCTGTCGGCTACTGTCCATTACGGCGAACTAGCGGAGCGGCTCCACACTGCCGTCAGCTCAGATCCAGTCCGTCTCATCGAAACCCTTGCTGAGCGGCTGGCCGGTATTTGTCTGACAGAGTCTGCCGTGAAATGGGTCAAGGTCACGGTCCACAAGCCGGGAGCACCCATATCAGTACCATTCGACGACGTCAGCCTTACGATCCACCGGAGCCGACATGACTGAGACGCCCAACCCCAACATCGGGGACTCCGAATTTCTCACCGGCGAGATGCGGCCGATTCGACCGGCCGTGCTCTCCCTGGGCAGTAACATCGGCGACCGCTTGGCCAACCTCCAGGGCGCTCTCGAAGCGCTGGCGGACACTCCCGAGGTTCGGCTGGTCGAGGTCTCCTCGGTCTATGAGACCACCGCTGTCGACGCACCCGCGGGAGCACCTGAATTCCTCAATGTCATCGTGCTGGCGGACACGACGCTGTCAGTGGCGCTGCTGCTCGATCGAGTTCAGGCGGTCGAAACGGCGTTCGGCCGGGAGCGGGGCGACCGAAACGCGCCCCGTACCCTCGACGTCGACCTCATCGTGGTCGGGGAGCGGCTGAGCGAGACCGAGGATCTGACCCTGCCGCATCCGCATGCTCACGAGCGCGCATTCGTCCTGGTGCCCTGGCACGAGATCGACCCCGGCGCGCAGATCCCCGACCGGGGCAAGGTCGCTGACTTGCTCGCCGATCTGGATACGAGTGGCGTCGTGGCGCGCAGCGACCTCACTCTCGAGTACTAGATCACGACTTGAGGCCGCCGCCCGATCCCCCGCAGGGATCAGTGGGGCCGACACGCTTCAGTGCGTTGGCGGTGGCCTCGGTGCTGGGGGCGCTCGGTGGTTATGCGCTGGTCGTGATCACTGAAGCACTCGGAGGCACGGCACCTCCGGTGCGCTGGGCCTCGGTGGGCGCTCTAGTCGCGATCGCGGGTGTCGTCGGAGGTCTGGCCGTCTCGACGTACCGCACCCTGCAACGCGACCGGCGACGGATCGACCCCGGTCGTGCGGTCAACTTGCTGCTGCTGGGCAAGGCGAGCGCCCTGGTGGGCGCCGTCATAGCGGGCGGGTATGTCGGATTTGCCCTGCACTTCGTAGACGATCTGAATGCGCAGCTGCCACGACAACGGGTGATCGGCAGTGCCGTGGCTGCTGTGGTTGGTGTGGTTATTGGGATTTCCGGGCTGCTGCTGGAGCGCGCCTGCCGGGTTCCCGCAGCAGACGAAGAATAGGCTCGTTGGCATGTCCGGGAGCCGCCGTACCCAGCGCAGTGTGCGCCTCACCGTCGCCTCGACGCTCCTGTTGTTCGCCGCTGCGGTCGTGGCCGCGGCTGTGGCAACCTCGACCTGGGTGAGTGGCGCTGCGGTGTTCGCGATACTGATGGGCACTGTCTCCGCTCGCATCGTGTACGCCGAATTGGTGCTGACTCGCAGGCTCGCCGCCATCGATCGAGCTGCGCAGGCTCGGGCCTTCGGTCGGGAGCTGGCCAGTAAGCGGCGGGAGCACAGCGCTTTTACCGGGGCTTTGACGACGCGCGTCCAGCGTCAGCAGCGCACCATCACCGGCCTCGAAGGGACGGTCCGGCTCGCCGACAAACGCGCTGACGAGGCCGAGACACGGACTCGA
>JACCZJ010000485.1 GCA_013696065.1 Nocardioidaceae bacterium | reverse complement strand
CTGCGGGCGGGAAATGCGCGCTCTCTCCGGCACCGCCACTGGCGATCACCGGAGTCGACACGACCTGGCGGACGGCTCTGATCAGTTCGATGTCGAAACCCTCTCGGGTGCCGTCGGCGTCCATGGCGTTAAGCAAGATCTCCCCAGCCCCCAGCTCAGTCCCCCTGCGCGCCCAGTCGATGGCGTCAACGCCTGCCCCCTGGCTGCCACCATGGGTCGTCACCTCGAAGCCGGACGGCATCGCCTCGGCCCGCCGCGCGTCGACGCTCAGAACCAGCACCTGGCGGCCGAATCGATTGGCGATCTCGGCGATCACCTCGGGGCGCTCGAGCGCTCCGGTGTTGATCGCGACCTTGTCGGCTCCCGCTCTCAGCAAGATGTCCACGTCCTCGACGCTGCGCACCCCGCCCCCGACTGTCAGCGGGATGAACACCTCCTCCGCCGTTCGGCGGACGACGTCGAGGACGGTCTCGCGTCGATCCTTTGAGGCCGTGATGTCGAGAAAGGTCAGCTCGTCGGCACCTTCGGCGTCATACCGCCTCGCCATGGCGACCGGGTCGCCGACATCCCGCAGGCCCCGGAAATTGACCCCTTTGACCACCCGGCCGTCGTCGACATCGAGGCAGGGGATAACCCTGACGGCGACCGTCACAGCGATTTCCCGGTGGAGGTTGTCCGGGATGCGGGTGGGGTTGTGGGCCGCTGAACTGCATCGCAGACCGCAGCGAGGGCCTCCTCCAAGGTGAACGCTCCGGTGTAGAGGGCGGTGCCGATGATGGCGCCCTCGACTCCCTCGGGCACCAACGTCGAGATGGATCGCAAGTCATCCAGGGTGGACACCCCGCCGGAGGCGATCACTGATGCCGGAGTCCGCGCGCAGACATCGCGCAGGAGCTGCAGGTTCGGACCTTGCAGCATGCCGTCGGACCCGACGTCGGTGACGACGTAGCGTGCGCATCCCTCGGAGTCGAGCCGGGCCAAGACGTCATACAGCTCACCACCATCACGGGTCCAGCCACGGGCCGCCAGCGTCGTACCGCGTACGTCCAAGCCGATCGCCACGCGGTCGCCATGTTCGGCGATGATCGACGCGCACCACTCGGGGTCCTCCAGTGCGGCGGTGCCGATGTTGACGCGTCGGCAGCCGGACGCGAACGCGGTGGCCAGCGTTTCGTCGTCGCGGATGCCTCCCGACATCTCCACCTCGATATCGAGTGCCTCGACGACAGAACGCAGGATGTCTCGGTTGTGGCCGCGCCCGAACGCCGCGTCGAGGTCGACGAGATGCACCCACTCAGCGCCTGCCTGCTGCCAACGCAACGCGGACTCGACGGGGTCACCAAAGACCCGTTCACTGTCCGCCGCACCCTGCACAAGCTGCACCGCCCGTCCTTGGGAGACGTCGACGGCGGGCAGCAAAGTGAGCGCAGACATGGACAAAGCCTAAAGAGTGATGGTTCGGATGAGCTTCAGGAGGACAGCACGGCGACTACGGGGATGGCGAAGAGGCTCGCGATGATGACTGCCACCCGGACACCCCAGTCGGGCGTCCAGGCCCACGTGAGCACCTGCACGACCATGAAGCCGACCGCAAGCAGGCCGACCCGTCGGCGCCGCCGCGCCGCGAGCGCACTCGTGGAACCCGAAAAGCGTTTCGTGGGTCGAGGGACCGCCCTGCCGAACGTCGCTCTGCGCGCTAACCGTCGAGCCTCCTCGGCCTGCGTGCGCTCTCGTTGGCCTCGCTGCGCGACCAGTTCGGCCTCGCGCGCTGCTCGCCTGACAGCCCGCTCCTTGCTCATAGGGTGTCGACCCAGTTGGACAGCAGCACGGCACCGGCATCGCCTGACTTCTCTGGATGGAATTGGGTTGCCCAGAGGGGTCCGTTCTCGACCGCCGCCACGAAGCGGTCCCGCTCATGGGTTGCCCAGGAAACCGTGGGGGCTTTGGTGTGACCGTCGGTCACGAGCTCCCAACGGCGTGCCGCGTAAGAGTGCACGAAGTAGAACCGTTCCTCGCGTATGCCGGCAAACATCTGCGATTCGGCGGGCGCCTCGATCGTGTTCCAGCCGATGTGGGGCAGCACGCGGGCATCGAGCTGCTCGACGGTGCCCGGCCACTCTCCGCAACCGGCGCTCTCGACGCCGTGCTCGACGCCCACCTCGAAAAGCACCTGATGGCCGACGCAGATGCCGAGGACCGGACGGCAACCCGCCAGGCGCCGACCGATGATCTCCGGACCTCTGACCCGGCGGAGTCCTTGCATGCAGGCCGCAAACGCCCCGACACCGGGGACGACGAGGCCCGCGGCGTTGCAGGCGACGTCGAAGTCTGCTGTCACTGTGACGTCTGCGCCTGCTCTGGCGAGGGCTCGCTCGGCAGATCTGAGGTTGCCCGATCCGTAGTCGAGCAGGGTGACTGCTGCGGTCACAGAGCACCCTTGGTGCTCGGCACACCACTCTCGCGTGGGTCCAGCGCCACCGCGTCGCGCAACGCTCGGGCCAGTGCCTTGAACTGCGCTTCGACGATGTGGTGCGGATCGCGACCGGACAGGACCCTGACATGCATGGCGAGAGAGGCGTGAGCGGCAATCGACTCGAACACGTGGCGGGTCAGCGAGCCGACATACGATCCACCGATGGTGACGAACTCCTGACCTGCGGGCTCACCGGTGTGCACGCAATACGGGCGCCCCGAGACATCCACGGCGCACTGCACCAGCGCCTCATCCAGCGGGACCAAGGAGTCTCCGAATCGACGGATGCCGACCTTGTCACCGAGCGCCTCACGCAAAGCCTGGCCGAGCACGATGGCGACATCCTCGACCGTGTGGTGGGAGTCGATGTGCAGGTCACCCTCAGCGGCGACGGTCAGGTCGAAGAGACCGTGGCGCCCGAAGGCGGTGAGCATGTGGTCGTAGAAGCCGACGCCGGTGGAGATGTCGGTGTGTCCACGACCGTCGAGGTCGAGCTCGAT
>JACCZJ010000482.1 GCA_013696065.1 Nocardioidaceae bacterium | reverse complement strand
CGATGCCGGTGAGCCGATCCCCGTTGAGCTTGTAGCCAAGATGCGAGCGGCTCACGATTTCGGTAAGTGCTACCTCTCGCGAACTCAGATGTTCTACGCGTCACTGTCGTATCAGCTGCACACGCGTCCGTTCGACGATCTCACCGAAGCCGAGCGGGATATCCAGGAGCGGTACGACGCCTTCCCCTACGTCGAGGCAACGCACTTTCACGCGGCCTTCGGCCATCTGGATGGATACAGCTCGGCGTACTACACGTACATGTGGAGCCTGGTCATCGCCAAGGACCTGCTGTCGGCGTTCGACGTCGATGATCTGTTTGAGGCAGTCACCGCGGCGCGTTACCGGGACACGATTCTCGCGGCGGGCGGCAGCCGGGATGCTGCGGATCTCGTGCGGGACTTCCTCGGCCGCCCCTACAACTTCGACGCTTTCACTCGTTGGCTTGACGGCGGCTGTTCATAGCGAGGGGCTCGATGACCAGCTCGCTCACCACTTCGATCCCGGGCGAGTCGGGCTTACCGTCTTCGATGACCCCCCGCTCCCAACGCATGCGCAACGTGGGACCGTCGGTTTCGAGTGTGGCGAGATTGTTGTCGAACCACGGGCCTTCGATGGTCTCCCAGGTAAACGGCGGGTCAGGCACCTTCGCCGACCTGGCCAGTCGGTTGGCGAAGCCGGAGCCGATGCTCTTGGAGGCAATCGCGGTCGCCTGCCGCACCACACGAGGCAATGGATTGCGGATCGGCGAGCACACCGCCTGCAGGATCCGGCTCGATCCTTGAACATCGACGGCCAGGCCGCGGTCTACTTCGCACACATAGGAGTTGTGCACGTCGCCGGACAGGAAGGTCACCGTGGCCGGCGCAACTCCCCGCTTACCGTCGGCCAACTCACACACCATGTCAGCTACCTCGCGGAAGCCGTCCTGGAAGGCAGCCCAGTGCTCCATGTCGATCGTGCGACGGACCTTCTCACCGAATCCCTTGAGCCGCCGTCCCCAGGCACCAGCTGCGACCGCCTCACTCCAAGCCTCAAGCTGATGCAGCCCGGGCGACAGGAGGTACGGCAAGGAGGTGCCGATAAAGACGTGATCGACGTCGCCGTGCAATTGCTCGTCGAGCCAGTGCATCTCGTCATCGTCGAGGATCGAACGCTTGTCGTCTTGCAAGATGCGGGCAGCGCGAGAGTCGATCACGATGAGCCGGCAGTGACCAATCTGGCGGGCATGACTCCACCGATAAGACTCCGGCTGTGCATCGACGCGCGCGGCCAGCTCGTCTAGGACGTCACCTAGGTCGCTGGCTGCTGCGGACTCTTGGCCGGCGAGGATCTGCTGCCACACCTCATCCGTGGCCCGGTCGGCTGGAGACATGTTGCCCAGATGCTGATAGACCCAATAGGAGGCGAGTCCTGCGACAATCCGCTCACCCCACCACGAGGTAGCTTCCATCTCATGCCGCCATGCGAGCGACGTATTCCAGTCATCGCGGATGTCGTGGTCATCGAAGATCATCGAGCTCGGCAGAGTCGAAAGCAGCCACCTGTTCGCCGGGTCGCTCCAAGCCAGCTTGTAGAGGTGGCAATACTCCTCGTAGTCCTTCAGCTCCTCGCCCGGTTCCTCGTTGAGGTTACGCCGAGAGGAGATGAAGTCCTGCATGGCGTCTGACGTCAGATCGGCATACACTTGGTCGCCGAGGAAGACGATAAGGTCGGGCCATTCTTCGGTGTTCTCCGCCATGTGGAGGGCGTAAGCCCGCATCGCGTCCACCCCGTGAATGCGATTGCCCTTGCTGTCGTGGGGCACGCTCGTGCGGCAAGAGCCGAATGCCATCCGCAGCTGCCGTCCAGGCTCCAAGGTGGCGATCCGGCTGGGTGGGAACGAGCTGCCCTCGGGCGGCCACTCCTCGACGCCGGCGACGTCCACGGCGTAGTCGACGACCGTCCCCGGCTCCAACCCGTCAACTTGGACCAGCGCATAGTGGTGCCCATGCACATTGAAGGTGTCGGCGGTCCACTGTCGGCCCCCCGCCCGCACCGTTACCTGGGTAGTGTCGCGCGTCTCGACCCAGATCGCGGCTGAGGTTTCGTCGACATACCGCAGCAGGGGTCCCAAGATCAACGCGTCAGCTGGCACGCGCGTCATTCTTACACCTCTGCGGAAACGGCGGAACGTTTCCCTGCTGCGGCCCCGCCGTCAGGCATAGCCGAGATCGTGCAGACGCTCATCGTCGATGCCGAAGTGGTGGGCGATTTCATGTACGACGGTGATCTGCACCTGCCGCCGAATCTCAGCCGCATCCCCGCAGATCGCCACTGTGGGAAGGCGAAAGATGGTGATCCGGTCAGGGACCGCAAGCAGGTATGACGAATCGCGCTCGGTCAAAGGCACACCGTCATACACGCCGAGCAGTCCTGGCTCGTCGGGGGACTCGTCTTCGACAAAGATCGCCACATTGTCCATCAGCGCAGCCAGCTCGGCAGGCAGGTCGTCCAAAGCATCCGCGACGAGCCCCTCGAACACCCCGGGGCTTACCTGCACCATCTAGTCAGCCTAATGGGGCTACGCGAACGGTCTGGCCGCCATGTGGTGCCCGACCTCGACGGAGTGCAGCAGGCGACGGCAGCCCCGCGCAGTTAGCCTCGGTTCATGTCGTGGATTCAAAAGGCCAAGGACACGCCGTCTGCCCTGCTGCTCTTTGTGCAGCTGGCTGGCGTGCTGCTCTACCCGTTTATGGAGGAGACCCGGGCTGGCCGAGCGCTGTTCTCGGCGTTGGGAATCATCGTCTTGGCTCTGGCCGTTCTGACTGTGCGGCGGACACCGTCGTTCACCTGGGTGAGCATCTGCTTGGCGACGCCTGCGCTCATCCTGCTGGTGGCGCAGCTTTTCTCGTCCGCCAGTTGGCTGACGACATGGAGCGCCGCCTTCGAGGCGCCGCTGTACTTTTACGCGGCGGTCGGCTTGATTCGCTATATGTTCGCGGACCACATCGTGACGACCGATGAGCTCTGGGCTGTCGGCGCGACGTTCACGCTGGTGGCGTGGGGTTTCGCCTACATCTACGTCGTCGTCCAGGCGGTCGCACCTGGGAGTTTCACCGCAGCCGTCGGACCTGATCAGGCTCGCAGTTGGATGGAGTTGCTCTTCTTGAGCTTCACGACGCTGTCCAGCACCGGACTCAGCGACGTGGTGCCCATCGCTGCCTTCGCCCGGTCCGTGGTGATGCTCGAGCAGCTAGCCGGGCTTCTGTATGTCGCCATGGTGGTGTCGAGGATGGTGGGGCTCACTTTCCCGCGCCTGGGCGTCGGATCCACCCAGCCCCAGCAGGGAAGCAGCGAGCAGAAACCAGCTCGAAGGGGTGGCTCGGGAGTCGACCGTCCGGGGCGCCGCGGCCCCAGCGCCCGATAGCGGCAGCGCCTGTTTAACGGCGAGCTTCGTCAGATCACTGTCGCGGGCACATCTCCCACACCAAGACCTGAGCCGCGAGGTTGCCTTCCAGGGCAGCCGGTCCGATCTCCGTGAGCCGGACGGCATCTCCCGCCTCCATCGGCGCTTGGTGAGGCAGCTCTTGGTCAGCCTCGGTTGTTGCCCTCCCGCCAGCCTTGAGCAACTCAGCCGCGCTCAGCGCGTCGGTGGCTTGAGCCAGACTCCGCAGTGTGACGCTGCCGGAGACGACAAACACATGCACGAATGCCGTGCGCGGCAGGGCCACCATCTCCCCTGGCCCGAGCCGCAGGACAGACAACGTTGCCCCGGGTGCGGAGATCAACAGCCCTGTCTCGCCTAGGCGTGCCTTGTCCCCGCTCGCCACGAGCGTCAAGACGCCCTGTCCGGGAGCAGCTCCTGTCGAGGTGCGCCGGGTCTCCGGGTCCCTAGCCTCAGCGCCCGCCGCGGGGGACACCCACGTCTGCACGAATCTCGTTACTTCGCTGGCCGATGGGTCGGCGAACTCCGCATGTTCGACTCCAAGGCCCGCCCTCAAGCACAACGCCTCACCGGGCATCAACACGGCCCGAAAGCCAGTGGAGTCTTCGTGCGCCAGGGTGCCGCTGACGACCCACGTCACGATCTCGACATCGCGGTGCGTATGCATCGGATACCCCTTACCTGGTTGCAGAATCTCGTCGTTGTGAGCGACGAGGAGTCCGTATGACGTGTTGGCGGGGTCGTAGTGTTGGCCGAACGAGAACGAGTGGCGGGTCTCCCTCCCTTCGCTGCGGGTCACGAACCGGTCAGCCGAACGACATACCACGATGCCCTGTTGAAACACCTCATCCTCCGTTTCTCGGGGACCGCATGTGGTTTTTCGGCGAGGGTCTAGGTCCACCCGGCGCGCCCACCGGCACGGCTAGTCTTGCGCACCATGCGGCGACACCATCTGGGCGTGGAGCTCGCGGTCATCGCCGTCGGTGGGATGCTCGGGGCATTGGTGCGGCTCGGGATCGACGTGGCATTCCCCGTGGGGTGGGACCGCTGGCCGTGGCCCACCCTTGCCATCAACGTGGTCGGCTCCGGTTTGATGGCCGCCCTGCTCCTCGGTCGATGGGAGCCGGTGCGGCATCCGCTCGCCATCTTGGGTATCGGAACGGGGGCACTCGGCGGGTTCACGACGTTCTCCACGTATGCCGTGCAAGCCGACCGTTTGCTGGCCACTGGCCACCTCGAGCTCGCCGTGACCTACCTCGGCGTGACTGTCGGTGGTGCGGTCGGGGCGGTGCACCTGGTCCGGCGCCTCACGCCGCTCGACCCCGGTAAGGGTTTGGCTTCACGGAGGACATCATGACCGCTCTGTTAGTGGCGGTCGGAGCGGCGATCGGGTGCCCGGCGCGCTACCTCGTGTGGTGGGCGTTCAACTCCCGCGAACTGTTCGCCTGGGGCACGTTGGCGGTCAATGTCGCCGCATCCCTGCTGTTGGGAGTGACGGCGGCACACGTCACCGCTGCCGGCCCGTCGGCCTCAGCGACGATCACGATCGCGTTCTGTGGCGCCTTCTCGACATACTCAACGTTCGCTGTGGAGGCTGAGGGCATGGGCGGTCGGCGCGGCGCGATGTATGCCAGTCTGACGCTTGCCACCGGACTGGCCGCGGCGGCGATCGGGTGGCAAGTCGGCACCTCGATCTGACCTGGCTGGGCACCGCCGCGTGGTGGGCGGCGGCACTTTCTACCGGTTTGGAGCGAGGGGCGCGAGACCCTATGCTTAGTCGGTCCCCGACGGTATGCACACCAGATACCCGGGCTTAGGCCCCCATCGTCTAGTGGCCTAGGACGCCGCCCTTTCACGGCGGTAGCACGGGTTCGAATCCCGTTGGGGGTGCTTCGTGCGCTAAAGTTGCTCGCGAAACGGTAGCAACCTGGCCCCGTAGCGCAGCTGGTTAGCGCGTCGCCCTGTCACGGCGAAGGCCGCGGGTTCGAGTCCCGTCGGGGTCGCTTTTCAGCGCCTCACCCAACCACTCTTGTGGTATGGGTGGGGCGCATTTTTGACCTCGGCGGCAATTCCAGCGGCGCCTTTGCGCTGCGGTATCCTTACGGCGCGCCGCCGAGGTCAATGCCTAGGCGGCGCGAGGCCAGGTAGCTCAGTTGGTACGAGCGTCCGCCTGAAAAGCGGAAGGTCGCCGGTTCGACCCCGGCCCTGGCCACCTTCGCAACCGCAAGCCAACCTCGCTCTGACGAGGCTGTCGCACGAATCCGACTGACATCGAAGGGACCACCACATCTGGACCACTCGATGACTGAAGTCACCAGATGTTGGGCGGCAATCATGGCGAGGACCATTCGTGCGACAGCCTCTGACCTGATCTTTTACGTTTATCTGGCCCTTCGCTCCGGTGACCGTCATTGTCCGGTTGCGGCCGTCAACGGCCCCGTTTCGCCTGTGCTCATCGCACGTAGATCGCACGAAACGCCAGCGATCCCTGCTCGGCCAGGTCCGCGGCCCTCGGGGTTGTGGTTGGCGTGATGACGGTTCACAAGCTCTCTGCGGGTGACGGGTACACCTACCTCACCCGCCAGGTCGCGTCCGCCGACGAGCGCCGCCCGGCGGGTTAGCCCCTCGCCGACTATCACACCGCGCACGGCAACCCGCCCGGCGTCTGGCTGGGTGGTGGCGCAGCGACCCTCGGCATCGCAGGCACCGAGGTGTCGGAGGCGCAGATGCGTGCATTGTTCGGCGAAAGCACCCATCCGAATCGCGACGCGATGCTCGCCTCGGGAGCGAGCAATGCTGACACCCGGCTCGGGTCGGCCTACCCGCGGTTCGAGCCGCGGATCGCGTCGGAGGAGGCACGATGTGTCCGTCGCGCGGTGGCCGGCTTCGACTGGTGTTCACCCCGGTCAAGTCCGCGTCAGTGTTGTGGGCACTGGGCGACCCCGATGTGCGGACTGCAGTGGAGGCTGCCCACCACGAGGCGGTCGAGACGACGATGGGCTGGGTCGAGCAGCATGCGGCGTACACCCGAACCGGACACGCCGGGGCGGCGCAGGTCGACACAACCGGGCTGGTGTGTGCCGCATCCGACCACCGGGAGTCGCGCTCGTCGGATCCTGACCTGCACACGCACGTCGCGGTGGCAAACAAGATCTGCGGGCTCGACGGGAATTGGCGGTCGCTGGACGCGCGCGCCTGCACGCGCTCGGGGTGGCGGCGTCTGAGCGCTACAGCACGAGGTTCGAGGATGCGTTGTCCCGCCGGCTCGGCGTGAGGTTCGTCGAGCATCCGGGGGCCTTCGGCAGCCACGCACGCATATCAGGCTGGCCTGTTGCATCAGGGTCTCCTGTTGCCTATAGTCGCCTCATGCCAGTTGCCGCAGTCGATGTTGAGCTTTCGCTTGTAGCCGGGCGGTTGTTGAAGGTGCTGGGTGACTCCACACGCCTGGCCCTTCTGCGTCGCCTCGCCGAAGGGGATGCCTCGGTCGGTGAACTCGTGGAGGCCGTGGGCAGTCCGTCTCAGAGCCGGGTGAGCAATCACCTGGCCTGTCTGCGCTGGTGTGGCTTGGTGACGAGTGAGAAGATCGGACGCAGCGTGATTTACCGCCTGGCCGATTCTCGCGTGCTGTCCCTGCTTGACCTTGCCTGTGATGTCGCTGCTCCACACGCCGAGCATCTGGCCACGTGTGCCCGCATCGGACCAGACTGGGTCTGACATGACCGACGCTTCGTGCTGCGCGCCGCTGCTTGATCTCGGTGTGCCTCACACCCCCCAGCTCGACCGTCTCCGCCGAGCCGCCTTCGGTGCCTTGCGGACCGGCGTTGCGCCCCGGCGGGCCAATAGCGCCCAACGAGGCGAGCCACTCAGGTTGTCCGAACTCGCCGACCGCGGCCGAAC
>JACCZJ010000476.1 GCA_013696065.1 Nocardioidaceae bacterium | reverse complement strand
CCACCATGCAAGAGGCAGCCCATGACCACCAGCATCAGGCGATGCCGACCTCCGGCGGTGCGCTGACCCGGGTGGCGCTCTCTGCGACGCTGCACTGCCTCACCGGCTGCGCCATCGGGGAGGTGCTGGGCATGATCATCGGCACCGCGCTGGGGTTCTCAGACCTCGGCACGATCGCCCTGGCCGTCGCTTTGGCCTTCGTGTTCGGCTACGGCCTCACGAGCCTGCCGCTGCTGCGGGCCGGCCTGGCCCTCGGCGTCGTCGTGCCGATCGCGCTCGCGTCGGACACACTGAGCATCGCGGTCATGGAGATCGTCGACAACGGCATCATGCTCCTCGTCCCCGGCGCCATGGAGGCAGGCCTGGACAACGTCCTGTTCTGGGGCGCGCTCTCCTTCGCGCTGGTCATCGCCGGCTTGTTCGCGCTCCCCGTCAACCGCTGGCTGATCGCCCGGGGCAAGGGCCACGCCGTCGTACACGAGACCGGCATCCACGGCGGCCTGCCCCCCCGCGTCGTCGGCATTGCGGCAGCAATCGCGTTCGTGTTCGGCTCTTCCGTGTTGATCGCCGAGCTCGTCGATGACGAGCCGGCCGGGGGTCACAGCGCCGCGATTGTGCGGTCGCCGTAGCTCAGGCTTCGAACGGTAGTTTCAGCGCCGCTCGGATCCACGGTTCGGGTGGGAGCGGCGATTGTCCGGCGTCTGAGCGATAGATCCGGCACTTGAGGCCGAAGTCGGTGCGCTCAGGCGCGGTCGGGTCGACGTCGACGCCGTCGACCCGGACGGTCGGTGAGCCGAGGAAACGTTCGCTCTCGGCCGCCTCAGGCGTCTCGACTTGCGTGAGTCGGAGCGTGACGCCGGCCTGGCGGGCGAGATGCTCGACGCTCGGGCGTAGCTGCTCGTGGCTAGGGCAGCCGTCGAAGTACAGGAGCTCGACGGTGAATGGACCGGGCGTCGCGATCATCGGGAGCAGTTTCGCAGCACGGCCTTGCCCGGTGGCGCGAGTGTTGTCGGCTCCGTGCACAAAGGCCTGGTCAACCGTGATGCCCTGCAGTCGTCAACGAGCCTCTCGATCTAATCGAGCTTAAGCGCGGGTGGTCAGGCCGGCCAGGGTTACCGTGACGAGCCGGCGGACCGCGGCTTTGGAAGGCAGGCTGCTGGCTGCCGTGAGGGCATGGAGGCAGTAGCTCGCGAGCTCCCCAGGCGCGACATCATCCCGAAGGTCCCCGGCCTCTGCGCCTTCGGTCAAGAGGTCTCGTATGAGGTCGCTGAGCTGCTGCTGCGCTCGGGCGACGTGCTCACCTCGGTGCAGGAGCGCTGCGAGTTCGCTGCCGTGTTGCTCGTGCGAGATGAGCGCGTAGGCCTGGAGCACTGCTTCGAGGCGTTCGACGGCATCGCCGGCCTGGTCCCGAACTTCCGCGAGCTGCTCGAGATGGGCCGTGACCTGGCGCTCGTGCCAGGCGGCCAGGATCGCTTCGACGTCTGGGAAGTACTTGTACAGCGTCGCGCGTCCGATGCCGGTGTCCTCGGCGATCCGCGACATCGTGACCGACCGAAGCCCCTGCTCGGCCACGAGCGCCGCCGTTGCGTCGAGGGTTGCGTCGCGTACCGCGCGACGGTGCGCCTCGATCGTGTCGTTCCACAGCTTCGGCACGACGTCAGTATACGTGTTGACGGTGTCACGACACTTTGAGTTGATATCGACACGGTGTCTCGTAAACTGCCGTCTCGTGAAGCCGCTTGCTCACGCGACGGAGGAGACACGCAGATGCCCGACTCGCCCACCTATTCCGATTCATACGGGGACATCGGCGACGACGCCGGAGGAGACTCAGGGTCGACCACTGGAGCGCCACGCTGGGTAAAGGTGTTCGGGGTCATAGCCGTCGTCCTGGTCCTACTGCTCGGCGCCTTGCTCTTGGTCGGCGGTGGTAGTCACGGCCCCAGTCGCCACACATCGTCTGGCGGCGCTGAGCGCCAAGCAGCGCCTTCGAGCGTCACGGAGCCCGGTGGTGCCGCTGGCCACCAGCCGCCCGCGGGTGGCCATGCGCCGTGATGACCCAAAGGCCCCGTCTGCGCAAGTTCGTACTCACCGCGCATGTGGTTTCTTCGGTCGGCTGGCTTGGCGCGGTCGTTGTCTTCCTAGCTCTTGGCGTTTCCGGTATGACGAGCCAGCCATGTCTCGTAGGCTTGCAGTGCTTGCAGCGGGTCGCGCCAGCCG
>JACCZJ010000464.1 GCA_013696065.1 Nocardioidaceae bacterium | reverse complement strand
GGGCTGGGAACTTACCCCAAGGGTAGAGTCACCGACGATCTCCGACCTCTCTGCAAGGACCTCCCACGTGACCACAGCTTCTCTGCGCAACGCCACTGCTCCCACCGTCAAAGCCGATGCGGTGGTGATCGGGGTGATCGCTGACGGCGACGGCTTTGCCCCAGCGCCCGGGGCGCCACTGGCCCACGGTGCGATCGACGGGTGGGGCGGTGACTTGGCCGCAACGTTGAAGGACCTCGGCGCGTCAGCCAAGCCAGGTGACGTGTGCAAGCTGCCGTCGGGTGGGTCGATGAAGGCACCGCTGCTGGTGGTCGCGGGTCTCGGCGCCAGCGAAGACGTCACACCAGAGACCCTGCGCAAGGCCAGTGGGGCCGCTGCCCGAGCGCTCGGAGGCAAGCGCACCGTCGCCATCGCCCTGCCGTCCAGCACTGACGATCAAGTCCGAGCCGTGGTAGAGGGGTCATTGATGGGTGCCTACGCCTATGACCGTTACTTGACGAAGAAGCAAGAGCCAATCGGTGAGATCGTGCTCTTGACCGAGCTAGCGCGATCCAAATCGGCCAAGGCGGCAGTTGTTGAGGCGGTCTGCGTCGCGGAGGCTGTCAACTACACCCGCGACCTCGTCAACACCCCGCCCAACGACCTGTACCCGGAATCCTTCGCTCACGAGGTTGCCCTGCGCGCGAAGAAGTCCAAAGTCAAGGTGTCCGTAACCGCCGAGGATGAGCTCGAATCGCGAGGCTACGGCGGCCTCCTGGGCGTGGGCAAGGGCTCTGCGCGGCCTCCGCGCCTCGTCACCTTGACCTACCAACCGTCACGACCCGTTGCTCACCTTGCCTTCGTCGGCAAGGGCATCACGTTCGACTCCGGTGGCTTGTCGATCAAGCCCAGCAGCGCGATGGTGACGATGAAGTGCGACATGTCCGGCGCGGCCGCGGTGGCGGCTGCCACCTTCGCCATCGCCGAGCTGGGGTTGCCGGTGCGCGTGTCGTCGTACCTCTGTCTGGCCGAGAACATGCCAGCGGGAAACGCGACCCGTCCCGGTGACGTCTTGACCATGTACGGCGGCAAGACCGTCGAGGTGCTCAACACCGACGCCGAGGGGCGATTGGTGCTTGCTGATGGGCTGGTCACCGCCAACGCCGTCGAGCCTGACCTCATCGTCGATGTGGCCACGTTGACCGGCGCATGCGTCGTGGCATTGGGCAACCGGGTGACTGGCGTATTCAGCAATGACGCCGAACTGCTCCAGGAGATACCCAAGCTCGCGGCTGAGGCAGGCGAGCTGATGTGGCCGCTGCCTATCCCCGAGGAGATGAAGGAGAAGCTGCGCACGACCAAGATCGCTGATCTGAGCCAGCACAACCCGGACCTGTGGGGCGGCGCCCTGTTTGCGGCGGCGTTCCTGCGGGAGTTCGTGGGCGAAGGGATTCCGTGGGCGCATCTCGACATTGCCGGACCGGCCTTCAACAGCGAGGCGCCGCACGGCTACACCCCGAAAGGCGGCACCGGAGTGGCGGTGCGGACTCTGGTCACCCTCGCCAGGTCACGCAGCACACAAGCTTGACGAGCGGAGCCGCAGTCGCCGCCAGGGAGGTTCAGCCTTGTTTGTTGCGGCGGTTGAATTCGCGCATCCGGTCTGGGTATCCGACCACGGCCGCGTCATAGCTGGGGATCGCATTCTTGTTGGCGAAGTCATGGGCCCACTCGACCGAGGGGACGCGCCGCCGGGTCCACTCTCCGTCGACGGCGACAAGCAGCAAGGTGGTGTCGGTGACAGCGGTTCGGGGCTCGACGAAACCCTCGATGCCAGAGCGGGTCTGCACCCACTCCTTCAGATAGCGCGCATCCTCGGACTCCGCGGCACGCAATGTGCCGGGCTTGTTGCGCCGCCGCCGCAGGAACTCCATCGGTGCTGGTCCTCTCGTCTGACTTTGACCATCAGTATCGCGCACCGCGCAGGCTCCCTGCCCCATTGCCGGCAGACGGGAGACACCGGAAATGCAGCAATGCAAGGATGGGCGCCCAATCCACACGTGAGGGCCGGAGGATGTCGTGGCAGCAGACGTGACCGATTTCGACGTCGTCATCTTGGGTGGCGGCAGCGGCGGCTATGCGGGCGCTCTGCGCGCTAGTCAGCTCGGCCTCACCGTCGGCCTGATCGAGAAGGACAAGCTTGGCGGCACGTGCCTGCATTGGGGCTGCATCCCGACGAAGGCGCTGCTCCATGCGGCAGAGATCGCAGACGCCGTACGAGAGTCAGGGCAGTTCGGAGTCAACGCCTCCTTGGAAGGTGTCGACCTGCATCAGGTCAACGCCTACAAGGACGGCGTCGTGGATCGCCTCTACAAGGGATTGCAGGGCCTGATCAAGAGCCGCGGGATCACCGTCATCGAGGGCCACGGGCGGATGATCGGACCGCACACCGTCGACGTCGACGGCACCCGGTTTGAGGGATTGAGCCTCGTGTTGGCGTCGGGATCGGTCACCAAAACCCTGCCTGGCCTGGAAATCGACGGCGAGCGGGTGCTCAGCAGCTCCGAAGCGATGCAGCTCGATGCGGTGCCTGAGCGCGCGATCGTGCTCGGTGGCGGTGTCATCGGCGTAGAGTTCGCCTCGGCCTGGCGGTCGTTCGGAGCCGACGTCACCATCATCGAGGCACTGCCGCGCTTAGTCGCCACGGAAGACCCGGCCTCCTCGCGAGTGCTCGAGCGCGCCTTGCGCAAGCGCGGTGTCAAGGTGTCGACCAACACCCGTTTCGCCGGCGTCGAGCGCACTGAGTCAGGTGTGCGC